>NZ_LCWL01000029.1:0-106590 GCF_001441695.1 Alishewanella sp. WH16-1
TACCAATTCCACCACATCTGCATAACGTTTTGCGCAGTGCGCTTAACGTGGCGTGCAGTATAGCGACTTATCAGGCCGCGTCAATACGATTTTCAGCCTGATAAGCGCGGTTGCACAATTTAGCAGCGTTTTAGCCTTTTGGGCCTTTTTTCAGCAAGCCAATCTCTTCCAGACGTTGCATCAGATAGTCGTTAGAGTTAATCGGCTCCGGATAGCGGTTTGGCCGCTCAGCACTGATACAGCTGGCTAAGGTTTCAATTACATAATCCGGATTCGGATGCATAAAAAACGGGATAGAATAACGAGGCTCACCCGCCGCTGCACCCGCCGGGTTCACCACCCGATGCGTCGTTGATGGCAGTACATGGTTAGTTAAGCGCTGCAGCATATCGCCGATATTGACCACAATAGTGCCTTCAATGGTGGTCACCGGTAACCAGCTACCATCGCGGCGTAAAATTTCCAGTCCCGCCTCATTAGAGCCCACCAATAAGGTGATCAGGTTAATATCTTCATGCTGACCAGCCCGGATTGATTGGGTTGAGGTGTCCTTAATCGGCGGATAGTGAATAGGCCGCAGAATGGAATTACCGTAATTAACCTTGTCGGCAAAGTACGACTGCTGTTGCCCCAGGAAAAGCGCCAGCGCTTCCAGTACCCGGTTACCCAACTTTTCCAGTTCGGTATATAAACGATAAGTCGCGTCTTTGAATTCTGGTACTTCAGCTGGCCAGACATTTGGATACAAACTGGGATGCGGTGCCGGGATATCCAACTCCCGACCAACATGCCAGAATTCTTTTAGATCCGGGTGATTAGAATCCTTGGCTTTTTCCACACCAAAACCGGTATAGCCACGTGCCCCACCCTGACCCGGCTGATGATACTTGGCTTTTACTTCGGTTGGCAGTGCAAAAAACTGCTTTATAGCTTGATAAGTGTTCTCTATTACCTCATCCGGGATACCGTGACCACTAATGCCACAAAATCCAAACTCAGTATAGGCCTTGCCAATTTCGGCAACAAAGTTATCTTTGTCGGTGGCAAACCGTCTTATATCCAACGTTGGAACATGTTGAGTCATATAAAAGACCTGTTTTTAGCCTAAAGAAAAAAAGAACCCTGCAATCGCAGCGCTCATTAAATTCGCTAATGTTGCAGCAAGTAAGGCTTTTAAACCCAACTCGGCAATATCAGCGCGCCGGCCTGGCGCCATACCACCCAGGCCGCCTAACAAAATGGCAATTGATGAGAAATTGGCGAAGCCACACAGAGCGATAGTAACTATCACCTGAGTATGGGCGCTTAACTGCTCTTTCACCTGCACAAAGTCGAGGTATGCGACAAATTCATTAATCACCAGCTTTTGACCGATAAAACTGCCAGCCGCGCGGGCTTCTTCCCAAGACACGCCCAGAATAAAAGCCAATGGTTGGAATACGTAACCGAAAATCAGTTGTAAAGTAAGATCGTCTTTACCCAGCCAACCACCGACTCCACCGACAATGCCATTAACCAGAGCGATTAAACCAACAAAAGCCAATAACATAGCACCAACATTCAGTGCCAGCTGCATACCACTGGAAGCCCCTGCGGCTGCGGCATCAATCAGATTGGTATGCGGCTTTTCAGTGGTAATCTCTGCCAGATCATTTTTGGGTGTTTCGGTCTCTGGCAGAATCATCTTGGCCATTAAAAAGCCACCTGGCGCCGCCATAAAGCTGGCGGCAATCAGATACTTTAACTCCACACCTAAACCAGCATAGCCGGCTAATACCGAACCAGCTACCGATGCCAGCCCCCCTACCATCACAGCAAACAACTCGGAACGGGTCATGGTTGGGATAAAAGGTTTAACAATAAGTGGCGCTTCCGTCTGACCAACAAAGATATTGGCTGCGGCGGACATTGACTCTGGCCGGCTGGTACCCAGTAACTTTTGTAAACCGCCACCAATCAAACGAATCACCCAGGTCATAATGCCAACGTGATATAACACCGCTATTAATGACGAGAAAAATATGATGATAGTTAGTACATGAATCGCAAAAATAAAGCCTTGCGAGAAATTACCCAAATCGCCAAACAAAAATAGAATACCGGCGTTAGCATAGCCAATGACGTTGGCGACAACTTGCGAAATGCTATATAACACTTCCTGACCAACAGGCACGTAAAGCACAAAGGCACCAATGGCAATCTGAATGGCAAAGGCGCCACCGACAGTACGCCAGTTGATCCGGCTACGATTCGCCGACGCCAAATAGGCGACTAATAACAGGGCGGCAATGCCCACTAATCCCATCATAATGTTTTCCTGGTTGTTATTCCGACAATAGCTGGCGGATTTTTGCTTTTATAATATCGATAGCAATCTGGTTTTTACCACCGCGGGTGACCACCAGATCGGCATATTGTTTGGAAGGAGCGATAAATTCAAAAAAGGCTGGACGAACCGTAGTTTCATATTGTTCAGTTACCGAAGACAAACTACGACCGCGGTCTTCCAAATCACGCTTAATCCGGCGTAATAAACAAATATCCAAGGGTGTGTCCATAAACACGGAGATATCAAACTGTTCACGCAGTTTTTCATCAGTCAATAACAGGATCCCCTCAACCAGAATCACCTTGGCAGGCTGAACTTTAATGGTTTCTTCGGTACGGGTATGTAATTTATAACTATATTGCGGCATCGCAATTGTCTGACCGGCACGCAGTGCTTGTAAATGCTCGACCAGCAACTCATGCTCAAAAGCCGAAGGATGATCATAGTTGGTCAGAATACGCTGATCAAAAGACAAATGGCTCTGATCGCGGTAGTAAGCATCTTCGGACAGGATCGCAATCCGTTCACCACCCAACTCTGCTACCAGCTCCTGGTAAACCGTTGAAGCGAATAAACTTTTACCGGATGCTGACGCACCGGCGATAGCGATAATGGTTCTTTTACCCATAAAACAGCCCGAAGAATTGCAAATAGCTGGTAATTATCGCTAATAACGCCGTGTTTAGGAATAAAAACTTCCAAAAAAAATGCCAGTCAACTGACTGGCATTTTTACGATCACTAAATCATTAGAAGCGGTAGCTCACACCCATTTTCAGTCTCCAGGTAGAGAACTGGTTGTAGAACTTATCGTAGTTGTTAGTGTTGCTGGTAACGTTACCATAAACGTACTGGCCAGTAGTTGGATTGATTGTGAAGTCAACCAACTGAATAGTACCGAAATCACTACCATAGACACGACCTTGTGAACTGTCTAACAGGTTCAGGAAGTTAGCGATAGTGAAGTAGAAGGTGCCTTTATGGCCCTCTAACAGACCCGGGATTTCCTGACGGAAGTTCAGATCCAGTGTCGTCACCCATGGGGTGGTGCTTGAACCACGAGGCGCATAACCGCCAGCATACTTATCCAAGCCCAATGCATTGATGGTATTGAAGAAGTTGGTACGTGCCGCATCGTTCAAGAACACCACATTTGGGTCATTCGCCGTTGGGATATATACCAACAGAGCATTTGACGTAGTACCTGGGCTCAGCAAATCGTATGGATTACCGAAACCAGTACTATTATTGAAGGAGGTATTGTTACCGTTCAAGAAGTAAGTGATCGGCTTACCAGAACGACGCTCGTAGAACATATTAACGTTAGTTTTATAACCTGCGAAAAACTCGTGTTCATAGCCAAAGTTCACCACAAAGCGATGTTCAGTTTCAAAGGCTGAACGACCAACCAGTGCTTCGTTACGGTTAATTACGGTATTGAAACCGAAGTTACTGCTGGCAGTTGAACTGGTACTGGTATGAGCGTCCGTAATATCCTGATTGGTATAAGAGGTAGTCACACGAATACCGTTATCCCAAGCTTTGCTCAGCATAGTGCTGAAGATCTTCGAACGACCTTCTTTATCAGCATTGGTCAGCATAATATCGCGTGGCTGAGAAGCATTATAAATAATACGTTGACCGTCAGCAGTAAAACCTGCTTCGCGGCCTGTCAGACTTGGGTCGATCCAGAACGCAGTATTTTCAGGCTTCTTATACATATATTCCGTGGTCCACATTACATCATCTGCAATATACGGAATATTAATCATGTAATCGGCCGCTAACTGGAAGCGCCAGTCAGAAGGCATCTTAAAGTTAGGATCAGTGAAGTTGGTGCCAGCAAACACAGATGAGTTAGCAACGGCATCTTTAAACGCCTGCGGAACGTCCTTGATATCTACGCCAACTAAAGCAGCGGCTAACGGGCTGTTAGTGGTATTACGAATATCAAATTGTGCGATACCGACACCCGGATTTGAGTAAGCGTTTGAAATCCAAACAGTTGGTTGACCACCAGAGAAGCGACCAATACCGCCACGAATCGTCAGATCATCAGCGGCATCCCATTTAAAACCGAAGCGTGGCAGGAAAATACCTAAGCCATCCAGGTTTTCAGTGTTGTCAAATCCTGTGCGATCTTTTGCCTGCTGGTTAAATTTAGGCACATCACTAGACGCCAGCATCTCGTAACGTACACCGATATCGATTTGCAGATTATCGGCGGCAAACCACTGGTCATGTACATAGAATGCATGTTCGTCGCGCACAAACTCAGCAGCAGCGTCAGCTGGGTTCAGACTGGTCGCGTTTTGATAGATCAGGCGAGAAGCAATTCTGTTTTCAAAGTCAGCAAGACTGTTGAAAGTGTAAGAGCCCTTGGTGTTCTGTAAGAACATATTAAAAATATCCAGGCGCTTAAACTGATAGCCAAAGCTCAGATTATGGTCGCCTAACAGGTAATCCGCATCCATCGCAATGATGGTTGATTTCTTGTTCAGCTCGTTAGAGTGACGCGAGAAATCAGAACCCATACCAATATTATTGCTACCTACGCCGATATTTACCGTGATATCACCGAAGTCACCGAATGAGGCCTGGGTAGTAGGGTTATCAATATAGGTCAGACTGAACTGAGTAGAAAAATCTGGCGTCCAGTCTGAATAAAGTTTAAAAGCATAGTTGTTAAGATCTTCAATACGGTTGTACCAGTGCGAAGATAAACGCAGACGGTTAGCTGCAGAAGTAGTGTTAGCTGTTCTGTTGCCTTTGTTGTACTGGTAGGTAAAAGCTGCACGGTGGTCTTGGTTAATGTTCCAGTCCAGCTTGACCAGTAACTTCTTGTCGTCCGTTACGGGTGTGAAATCCCAGCTACCTGCGTCAACTCCGTAGACATCACGGGCAATGCGGCGAACCTCTTCATAGTCTGATAAGGTTGCAACTGTCGTGTTGGCCGCGCTGCTACCAGCTGGACCCCATTCGATCGGCGTATCAGCTTCATAGAATTCGTAAGAAACGAAATAGAACAGTTTATCCTGAACGATAGCGCCACCAGCCGTAGCACCCCAGGTGTATTCGTCAAATCTTAGTGGACGCTCAGTACGACCGTCTTTTGGTGTACCAGCCCACTTGTCGTTTTGCTTTTCATACATCACGCTGCCGTTAAACTTATTGGTACCAGACTTGGTAACGGCATTGATTTTCGCGCCTTGGAAACCGCTATCTTTGGCATTGAACGGAGAAACATCGATAGTAATCTGATCGATCGCATCTAAAGAGATCGGCGAGCGTGTGGTTGGGTAACCGTTAGCATTCAAACCGAAGTCATCGTTCTGTGCAATACCATCAATACTAATACTGTTAAAACGAGGGTTAGTACCAGCAACCACTAACTCACCATCTTTTGCTGTCAGAACAGCTAAAGGGTTATTACGCACAACATCTTTAATATCGCGGTCAAAGCTTGGAGTATTTGCAACGTCATTAGCACCAAAATAGCTGCTGCTACCTGTGTTACCCGCGAGAATAGCGGTCCCTGTTACAGCAATACGCTCAACCTGCTGCGGCTCTAACTCAGCATTAATCCGGAAAGATTCACCAAGTGAAATAAAGATATTATTATAAACTTTAGTGCCTTGTGCACTGGTGATCGTAATGGTATACGGCCCACCAACGCGTAAACCTGAACTGGCGAAAGCACCGCTTTGGTTCGTTGTAGCAACGGAACGGGTACCTGACGGCACGTGTAAAATTTCGACGCGGGCATTAGCTGCAACTTCACCTGTTGCAGTAACAACGTTACCACGAATTGCAGAAGATGTATCAGCAAATGCTATGTTGCTTACGCCGAGCGCAAGCGTTACAGCCATCGCTAAATGTCTAATTTTCATATCGTTTTCACCTGGTAGTTGTGGGTTTTATGCTAAATCTGATTTAGTTTTCAAAGATTGCTTTCAATCTGGTACAGAAGCCTAAACGAAAAATATGTCATTTTCGTTACAGTGACTGCAACTTACGGGAACTAATCCCAATGTCACTTGTCAAAGCCATCCCGTCTTATTAGTGTAACATGTCTAATTTCTGATGCGAATAATAGTGCAGAAAATCAACGAAAAAAGCTCCATTTAAATTTATCTTTTCTCAAAAACATCTCCCCTTTCCGACACCCCTGACATAATCAGCCAGCTTGCCCGGCCAAGACTGGATCTTCTGTTATCGACTGGCTATGCTGATTGACCTTTTCGTTATATCGGGAACAGCAATGCTTCAACGTTTGATCGCCAAACTTTGTGTTGGCTTTTTTTTACTCAACAGTCAGGTGCTTATGGCCACACAGCAAATCACTGTCGCTACCTTTAACGTCAGTATGGAAGCGGAAAACTACTTACCGCGAGGCACCAGAGGCAACACTCAGGTATTGATTGATGTGCTGGCAAATGGCGAGCATCCGCAGGTTAAAAACATTGCCGCGATCATTCAGCGGGTCCGGCCCGACATTCTGCTATTAAATGAATTCGACTATATTGAGAACCCAGCTCAGGGTATCGAAGCCTTTATTAAAAACTACTTGCAACAACCTCAGGCAGGCAGCGAGCCAATTGATTATCCCTACTATTATTACAATACCGTAAACACCGGACAGCCAAGCCCTTTTGATTTGGATAACGATGGCGAAGCCACCGGCGTTGGCGCCGATGCCTGGGGGTTTGGCTTTTACCCCGGACAATACGGTATGGTGTTGTTGTCTAAATATCCGATCGCGCTTGATCAGGTGCGGACCTTCCAACACTTTAAGTGGCAGGATATGCCAGGCCACTTGGTTACCACCAAAGCCGACGGTTCAGCCTGGTATAGCAATGATGCCTGGCAGCAATTCCCACTCTCTTCAAAAGCACACTGGGATATTCCGGTTCAGGTCGACGGTATAACAATCCACGTGCTGGCCAGTCACCCAACACCACCGGTGTTTGATGGCCCGGAAAATCGTAACGGTAAACGCAACCACGATGAAATCCGCTTTTGGGCTGATTATTTAATGTCAGAGCAGTCGGGTTATATCTACGATGATCAGGGTAGTAAAGGTGGCCTGCTCGGTGATGCACGTTTTGTAATTCTCGGAGATCTTAATGCTTCCGCCGAAGGCGAAGGCGATGCGCTACTGGCTGGGATCAGTGCTTTAATAAAGCATCAAAAAGTAAACAGTGATTTTATCCCGACTAGTGTAGGGGGTGCAGAGCATAGTCCGGATCGGGAATTTGGCGCCCGCCATACCGCTGGCTGGCGGATGCGGGCAGACTATGTACTGCCTTCCAGGCAAGGGTTTAACATTACAGATGGTGGGATATTCTGGCCGGCAAAAGCCGACGCCGACTATCGGTTAGTCGGCACCCGTGATGCCAGTTCAGATCACCGACTGGTGTGGCTAACCCTGCAGCTTACTGATTAGCTTTTTAGCGCTTAATCGGCTGCACATGTACCGTGACCTCTTCCCGGTCATGGTACAGATGCCGCGCCTGCAGTTGGTATCGGAATCCCGCTTCCTGCAACTGTTGCTCAAACGCAGCCAGTACTTCTTTTACGGTCTCGTAGCGTCTTTTCATCGGTAATTTCAGGTTAAAGATGGTTTCCTGACACCAACCCTGAATTAACCAGTCTGCAATACGCGCGGCAACGCGCTGCGGCTGCTCAATCATATCGCAAACCAACCAGTAAACATTTTTCTTGGCGGGGACAAATTTAAAACCATCCACCATCAGATGCTTCACCTGCCCCGTTTCCATTAGCGACTCAGCCATGGGACCATTGTCGATAGCGGTCACCATCATGCTGCGTTTTACCAGCTGATAGGTCCAGCCACCCGGGCAGGCACCCAAATCCACCGCCTGCATACCTGGCGCGAGCCGGGTTTCCCATTCATCTTTAGGGATAAAAGTAATAAAGGCTTCTTCCAACTTTAACGTACTACGACTAGGTGCTTCCGGCGGGAACTTCAGCCGCATAATACCGTTTTCCAGCGCAGAATTATTCTCCGGGTAAGACAAACCCAGATAACCGCTGGTGCCACTTAATAAAAACAAGTGCAAAACCGGCGCACGTTTATGTTCTTTTTGCAGCATCACCCCAGCCTGACGCAAGGACTGGCGCAGCGGCACAGTCAGCTTGCGTGCCAGTGTCGATAACGTCTTGCCATCGTTCGTATCAGGGAATTCCACCCGCAAGCTACCACAGCCGCTGAGTTCTTCCGCCAGTGCGGCCTGCAGTACGGGCGCGATCCGATCCTGGGCTGGCAGCTCCAGTTCGCCGCTTAGCAGCAATAACCACTGCCGGATAAAGATAAAGTGGTGAAAATCGAAATCGCGGTAAAAGCGCTGTAACGCTTCACTGTCATAGGCCTCAAAGATCACAAAGGCGCTGTTGGCTTTCAGTTTACAAAAACCAAATACCGCAAAGGCTGCGGCCTGCTCCTGTAGCTCAGCCGCCGCTTCTTTCTCAAAGCCGGCGCGGCAATATACTAATAATTGTTTCATCTTACTCTCTATGCCAGCTTGTCTGGCGCCAGCTTGCGATGGCCAGAAGCAGCCAACCTAAAATAAAGCTCTGGCCCCCCAGCGGGGCCAAAGCAGAAATATGTAGCGGCAAGGCAAAAACGCCGCTTAACAGTGTCCAACAAAACAGCCAGACACCCAGATGCCAACACAGTCTGACGGCCAATAACAGCTTCGTCGGCTGCCAGACATTTAACAACAGCAAACCTAAAGCATGTAATGCCAGCATTGCTAAGGCAGCCAATACCCGGCCTGTCGCCAGTTCCGTTAAGCTGCTGTGCCATAAATGCATCAGTGCTGCCGAAAGCGCCACTACTGCGCCGCCGTATAAAGCTGCCAGACTAGTACTTAACTTTAGCCAGAATTGCATCGATACTCCCGCGGGTAAACTCGGCGGCCTGCGCTATTAATTGGCGCTGGCTCAGGCCGCTACTTTTAAGTGGCTGAAAATCATGATCCGCTGTTTTTAACCAGTGTAAGGTCACCTCGGGCCAAGCTGACATCAGCGCGCTCAGTTCAGCATAGTTGCCAAAGGGATCCCGCTCGCCCTGCATTATAATAAGCGGCCGGCTAAGCTCAGAAAAATGCCCGGTACGCCACTGTACTTTGCGCGGTGGATGAAACGGATAGCCATAAGCAAATACCGCCCCAACCCGCTCCTCCAAAGATTCAGGCAGCGCGGCCAGCAGCGACGCAACACGCCCACCCATTGATTTACCGCCAATAAACAGCGGCAAATCGTCACCCAGCGCCTTTATCGCCGCCGCTAACTCCGGCAGCAAACTGGCAACTTTAGGCGGCGGCACCGGCGTACCGAGTTCGCGTTTACGCTGCATATAAGCAAACTCGAACAGCGCTACTTCTATCTGCTGTTGCTGCAGCGCTGCGGCCAGCTGCTGCATAAAAGCGCTATCACAACCGGCGCCGGCGCCATGGCAAAGTAATAACCTGGCCACTGCTGTCATGCCAGCACTCGCAGCACTATTAACAATGCCAGCAATACCAGAGGATTAGCTAGCATTTAATCATCCATTGCCACCGCATTGGTAAACTGCTGCTCGGCAAATTCGGCCTGCTCGGCACTGACCATATCCAGCATCCATTGTCGGAACGCTGTGATCTTGCCAAGCTCGGTTTGGCTCTCGCGACACACCAGATAGTAAGAGTCTTTACTGATCAGCACATGATTAAACGGTACGATCAGCCGGCCAGAGCTAATATCCGGCCGCGCAAGTACATTATGCGCCAAGGCCACGCCCTGACCATGAATCGCCGCCTGTAGCACCATCGAGGAATGACTGAAGATCGGCCCCTGATTGACATTAAAATTTTTAAAACCCTGGGTAGTAAACCAGGCTTTCCATGCACGGCGTGAGCCATCATGCAGCAGGTTATGAAACCGCAGATCAGTTGGCTCTTTCAGCGGTTTGCTGCCATTTAATAGCAGCGGCGAGCACACCGGCAATAAATATTCGGTATGCAATTTATCTGCATGCAGGTTACGCCAGTTACCGCGACCATAATAAATGGCGACATCAACATCATCGGTCAGCGAGCCTTCATCCTGATCCACGGCCTTGATCCGCACATCGATATCCGGATGCTGTTCACTAAACTGGTTTAACCGCGGTACCAGCCACTGAATAGCAAAGCTTGGCTGCAGGCTGACGGTAAGGGAGCCCTTAGCACCACGCGCCAGCAATTTTTCGGTGGCTTCGTGTAGCTGCAAAAAGATCTCTTTAATATCGAGAAAATAGCTCTGCCCTTCTTCGGTTAGCAGCAAAGAGCGGTTTTTCCGCATAAAGAGTTTCAGCCCCAGATGATCTTCCAGTGCTTTGATCTGGTGACTAATCGCCGCCTGAGTCACATACAGCTCTTCGGCCGCCTTGGTAAAACTTAGATGCCGGGCAGCAGTTTCAAAAGCTTTTAATGCATTAAGCGGCGGTAAACGGCGGGCCATAAGTCTCCGAAACGGGCGTAATGCAGCGGTTAGTTAGCAGGTGGCGTATAGCCATCAATCTGCACGTCCTGCCCCTGGAACAAAAAGGCTTCCATCTGCTGCTCTAACAACTTGCGATGCTCAACATTCATCATATTCAGCTTTTTCTCGTTAATCAGCATCACTTGCTTAGCTTGCCACTGTGCCCAGGCTTCTTTGCTGATGTTGTCGAAAATTTTCTTGCCCAGATCGCCCGGATAGAACTGGAAATCCAATCCCGGTGCCTCTTTTTGCAGAAATTGGCAAAATACGGTACGGCTCATAATTTTTCCTTGCTCAGACTTAATGCAGCCAGTTGCTGCAGCAGGTTTTTTGCCGGGGCCGACAGCCCCAGTTCAGGTATGGCACTTATTGTATACCAGAGCGCGGCAGATTGCTCCTCTACCCGCGCCGGCAAGCTGGAAAGTTGCAGCCAAAGTGGATTGATCCATAAATGAAAATGGCTGAAGGTATGCCGAAAGGTCGCCAGCTCCGTTTGTTGTTGCACCGCCAGGCCCTGCAGCGCGATAAATTGCTCGCGGTCTGCGGCAGTGGCAAATTCCAGAAAACCATATAAGCCGCCCCATAAGCCACTAGCCGGACGCTGCTTTAGCAACACCTGATCAGCTGCGGTTAACAGTAGCCAAAAACTTTGCTGCTCGGGTAAGGCTTTCTTTGGCTTTTTGCCCGGATAACCTTGCTGCTCGCCCTTAAGCGCCGCCTGACAATGCCGGGCCAGCGGACACTCGGCACAGCGCGGTTTACTGCGGCTGCAAAGCGAAGCGCCCAAATCCATCATCGCCTGATTAAACTGCTTTACTGTATCCTTAGGCGTATAGCGCTCTGCGAGTTGCCACAGCTGCTGCTCGACCTTTTTCTCGCCCGGCCAGCCGCTTACTGCGGCAAAACGGCTAAGTACCCGCTTGCAGTTACCATCTAAAATCGGATAATGCTGCCCCAGCGACAACGACAGGATAGCGCCGGCGGTAGAGCGCCCGACACCGGGCAGCGCCAGTACTTGTGCAAATTCGGTGGGAAATTCGCCCTGATGCAGTTCGACGATCTGCCGTGCCGCCTGATGTAAATTACGCGCCCGCGCATAATAACCAAGACCGGTCCAGTAGTGCAGCACCTCGTCGGTTTGCGCGGCGGCCAGGGCTTTCACATCCGGGAAACGGGCGAAAAAGCGCTGAAAATAGGGTATGACCGTCACCACCTGCGTCTGCTGTAACATTACCTCCGAGAGCCAGGTTTTATAGGGGCTGGGCTGTTGCTGCCAGGGTAAATCTTTGCGGCCATGTTGCTGGTACCATGCTACCAACTGCTCACTAAACCAGGTATCAGTTTGCAAAAATACGACTCCTGCCATTTAAAAGCACCAATTGTACCAGAGCCCGAGGTTGAGCTTGCTACCGTTTCCAAGGATAATAGCCGACTTATTTTTCAGATTGGAGCTTTGCATGACCAACCAGGCCACACCGCCAAACGACCATCAGCCGGATGATGCCAGTACGCAACCTTATTTACGGCGGATCCGCTCTTTCGTGTTGCGTGAAGGCCGCTTAACCAAGGGCCAACAACTGGCGCTGGAAAATCACTGGTCAGGCTATGGCGTGGATTATCAGCCGGCACTACTGGATCTGGACCTGTTATTTGGTCGCAGCGCCCCGCGGGTACTGGAAATTGGCTTTGGCATGGGCAAATCGCTGGTGGCGATGGCAAAAGCGGCGCCAGAACAGGATTTTATCGGTATTGAAGTGCATAAGCCTGGGGTTGGCGCCTGCTTATCCGAAGCCGTTGCGCAGGGCGTAAGCAATCTGAAAGTGTTTGAACATGATGCGGTTGAAGTGTTGGCCGAGATGATTCCAGAGCAAAGCCTGGATACAGTGCAACTGTTTTTCCCGGATCCCTGGCACAAAAAGCGCCATCATAAAAGACGTATCGTGCAGCCAGACTTTGTACAGGCACTGCGCAGCAAATTAAAAATCGGTGGTGTGTTTCATATGGCGACCGATTGGGAAAACTATGCCGAGCATATGCTGGAAGTCATGCAAGCTGCCGAGGGTTTTCAGAACTTATCTGCCGACAACACCTATGTCGAACGTCCTGAACACCGGCCTTTGACCAAGTTCGAACAACGCGGCCAGCGCTTGGGCCATGGTGTCTGGGATCTGATGTTTAAAAGGATAAGTTAATGCTTGCTAACAGCAGTCAGCTGATTTTACGCAACCTGGACGATTTACAGGGTCCGGTATTATTTGTCGAGCCAGAAGCCGACCAACTGGCCCGCCAGTTACCGGCCCTGGGGCAAATCAGCTGCTTTACCACCGATGCCGCCGTTAAACAGCAGTGGCAGCAAGCCGGTGCCGAGGTTTACTTTAGCGCTACGCCAGCCTTTAGCCAGCAGTTTGCCACCGCAGTGTTGTTTTATCCCAAGAGTAAAGAATTACTGGCCGATAATCTGGCCCGTATTGCCAGTGCACTGCAGCCTGATGCCCAGCTCTATGTGGTAGGTGATAATAAAGGCGGTATTAAAAGCCTGGTTAATCACGCCGAGAAGCTGGGGTTACATGCGCATAAACTGGATAACGCCAAACACTGCCTGTGGTTTTCACTCACAGGCGATCTCAGTCAACTCAAAACCGGCGCCATCAGTCAGTTTAGGATCCAACATAAGGATAAACACCTGACAATCTGTTCGCTGCCTGGGGTATTTAATCATGGCAAGCTGGATACCGGCACGGCGCTGTTACTGCAGCACCTGGGGCATATCCAGGATGGCAAGGTGCTGGACTTCGCCTGCGGCGCCGGCATTATCGGCGCCGCACTAAAACAGCAGGCGCCAGGCATTGAGCTGTATTGCTCGGATATCAGCGCTTTGGCTATCGCTGCGACCAACGCCACCTTACAGGCTAATCAACTCAGTGGTCAGGTTATTGCCGCTGATGGTTTGCCGACTCAGCCGCAGCTGTTTAAGCATATTGTCAGCAATCCACCCTTTCATACCGGCATTAAAACCGACTACAGTATCAGTGAAGCCTTTATTGCCCAAAGCGCGGCGCGGCTGCAATCTGGTGGTACCTTAACCCTGGTCGCTAATAATCATCTCGCCTACCAACAACTGCTGGAGCAAGCCTTTGGTAAGGTGAATATTCTGGCTAAAGCCAATGGTTTTGTAATTTATCAGGCGGTGAAAAAATAATATGCCAGCACGGGCGCTGATTTCAGTAGCATTGTTACTGGGCGGGCTATGTAGCCTTCCGGCGAAAGCCAATCCAGCCAATTGTTTACAGGCGCCTGAGCGGGTAAAAGCTTGCCCGCATAAGTTGTATCGGGCTGTGCAATTAGCCGGCATGAGCAAACCGGCTTTGACCTGTATCTGTGTCACTGACTTTGCGCTGCTGCTGGCCACACCAGCAGATGCGACCGAGCGTCTGGCACAGTTTCGCCGCAAACAGCAGCTAACCGAGCATTTGCAACAAGACGTCGAACCCATACTGGAGATCCTTCGCCGCGCGCCCTAGAAGCTCTAGGCTGGTAACAACACCAAGCGTTGTTGAAATTGGCCCAGGCACTCTTCTTGTTCTTGCAGCAATACTGGCACCAGGTAAAGCTGACCCTGCTCCACCCAATAAATGGCATTTTGAGTAAACTCAAGTGCCAGCGTTATTGCCTGCTGCTTGTCGCAGAGCACGACCCAACTTTTCTCTTGGAAGCTCAGATCGGGAGCGGCGCCAATAACTGAGCGATATGGCGCACCCAGTTGCAGCAACCGTGCTTGTAGCTTCTTATCGAGTAGCTGATTATAAAGTGGGTTTTCCGCGTTACCGGCAGGGTTCTGGCCGCTGATAATGGCAAAATTAATCGCCATCGAAAGTGATTGGTGAGATAAAAAAATACTGCTTTTATAAAGTTGCCATAGGTTCATGGCTGATCTCAGCTATCATTGCCTGCAATTACTATAAACGCGCTGGATAAAATTTCCACTCTTCCTTTGCTAAAAAGCACTATTCTGTTTAGCATCTAACAAGTACAACATTACATTCGGGATTTGCAGAATATTTATGTCCAGCCCAACCCGCACCACATCGATGAAAAGCGCGCTGATCTGGCTGGTGATGTTAATTTGCAGTTTAACCCTGACTATCGCACTCTTTTTCAGCAATTATCTGGATTTTCAGCGCCAGGAACAACAGCTGCAGCAGCAGGTTCTGGCGTTGGCGGACATCATTGCCATTAATACACAATCAACTCTACTCACCAATAACCGACATCGCGAAGAAACCCGGCTAAAGGCATTAACTGCGATACCGACGATTAAAAATGTACATATCTATCAATTTGATCAAACTAATCAGCAACTAAAATTTTTTGCCAGTTATAACCGCACTGACATCGGTCCCTGGCCACCACAAACCGAACGGGTTCAAAGCCTCAGCGAGCAGCCTCTCCCCCTTAGCAGTGCGGATCAGCTGGAATTGGGTCGCCAGGTCGAAGTTGACGGCCAATTGCTGGGCTATGTGTATCTGCGAGCCGGTTCGGATCAATTGCAGCAATCGCAGCGGAATCAGAATCTTATCACCATAGTTATCGCATTATTGGCGCTGGGGCTAGCGCTGTTACTGGCGCTTAAGCTACAGCGGCGCTTCACTCTGCCATTGCATGTGCTGTTAGAACTGGTAAATAAGGTCGCAAAAGAAAGAGACTATTGTGTACGCGCCCCTACTGCCAACCTCGATGAGTTAAACCAACTTAGCCGGGCGTTTAATACCATGATGGATCGGATTGAAGGTCAATTGCGCAAGCGGGAACAGGCCGAACTGGAAATTAAACAACTTAACCAGAGTCTGGAACAAAAAATCGCCGAACGGACCAAGGCGTTACGCGAGTCAAATCAAGAGTTACTCAATACCCTTGCCACCCTGCATCAATACCAAAATCAAATTGTTGAAACCGAAAAAATGGCTAGTCTGGGTCAAATGGTGGCGGGTATCGCGCATGAGGTGAATACACCTATTGGCCTCGGTGTTACAGCCTCAACTTTGCTACAGGATAAGGTTCAAGAAATTGAGCAGGCGTTTCAGCAAAAAACGCTAACCTCAAGTCAACTGGCGCGTTTTCTGAACGATAGCAAAGAAAATCTGGGCATTATTTATCGCAACTTGGAGCGTGCTGCTGGCTTAATCAGCAGCTTTAAACAAGTCGCCGTCGATCAATCTAATGAGAATCAACGGCAATTTAATATGGCGCAGTTGATTAACGAGGTGATGTTATCGCTGCGGCCTAATCTTAAAAAGACCGCGCACCAGTTACGGATCGAATGCCCGCCCGATTTGATCGTAAATAGCAAACCCGGACCAATCAACCAAATTTTAATTAATTTAATTATGAATAGCTTGCTACATGCTTTTGATGAGGGGCAAGCGGGCGAAATTACGATCCGGGTCACCCTGCAGCAACATCGTTGCTTCATCCACTATGCAGACAATGGCCGGGGTGTGCCAGAGCACATCCGCAAGAAAATTTTTGATCCTTTTGTCACAACCAAAAGAGGCGAAGGCGGTAGTGGTTTAGGTATGCATCTGGTTTATAACCTGGTTACCCAAGCCCTGAATGGCAAGATTAAATTAGAGAGTGCTTTAGGTGCCGGCATTCAAATTGATATCGACTTTCCAGTGGGCAACCTAAGCCCAAGCAAGCTTAACTCCTAACATAATGACTCTAAACAACTTTTAATTAAACTACATTAGATCAGACTAATTGTTAACAAAATTCTTGTTAACAATTAGTCCGGTAGATTATAATTGCAGCTAATTTGACAATTCATCCGTCAATTTGTCTACAGTTAAAGAACGAACTTCTTACAACTCCCAAAAAAGGTTTTACTCCAATGCAAACACCCGTGATTCTGGTCGTCGAAGATGAAGAAGTAACCAGATTAAATCTGGTCAATCTGTTCCAGGGAGAGGGCTACCACGTTATTGAAGCGGTCAATGGCGAGGAAATGTATCAAAAACTGGAAGAAAATCCGGTTAATTTAATTGTAATGGATATTAATCTGCCAGGGAAAAATGGTTTAATTTTGGCTCGCGAGTTACGGCAGAAGCAGAATATTGGTCTGATTTTCCTGACCGGCCGTGACAACGATGTTGACCGGATCCTGGGTCTGGAGATCGGTGCCGATGATTATCTGACCAAGCCTTTCAACTCACGGGAGCTAACCATTCGCGCCCGCAACCTGCTGAATCGCACTGTGGCGCAGCCGGTGGTGGAAGAACATAAGAGCGTGGTGCGCTTTAATGGCTGGACCCTGGATGAAAACAGCCGTAATCTGACTTCACCAACCGGCGTTGCCCGTCGCCTGCCAAAAGGTGAATACCGTGCCCTGCGTTTGATGCTGGATACACCAGGTAAAATTTTTACCCGCGAACAACTGATTCGCCATATGACGGGCCGCGAGTTACGGCCGAATGACCGGACTGTTGATGTCACCATCCGCCGCATCCGCAAGCACTTTGAATCGGATATTGACAGCCCGGAGCTGATCAGCACTATCCACGGTGAAGGTTACCGCTTTGTAGGTAAACTTGAGAAGTAATTAATACTGCTCAATATATTGCTGCAGAGTAGCCAGGTGCTGCTCTGCAGTAAAATGCAGTTCTAATAACTGTCGCTGTAATCCCTGCCAATCCGGCTCCTGCTCTTCTAAAGCTCTGGCTTGCTGCATCACCCAGGCTAACCCCACTGCTGCTGCTGCACCTTTTAATTTATGCGCCACACTTTGCAGCTCTTTGGTTTGTTGCTGTACTGCAGCTTCCAGTAATTTATTGATGTAACCCGGCAATAGCTGTGCAAACAGCTGGGCACTGCCCTGCATGGCTCCTTTCCCAAGACTTTGCAGGTATCCCTGCAACACCGTTTCATCTAATGCCGGATGATTAGTACTGCCAGAGTCTGGCTCCTGACTCGATGACTGTTGCAATCGTAGTGCACTGGGTGAGAATAGCTCAGCCAATAATTGATCAAGTTTGTCGGTATTCAACGGTTTAGCCAGTACACCATCCAGCTTAATGTCACCCAGCGACTCCTGCGCCTTGCGCACATTGGCACTCAACATTACAGTAGGTAGCACGGCTAACCGTTGATCAGAGCGAATATAACGCGCGATCTCTGCACCATCCATATCGGGTAACTGCATGTCCAGCAGTACCAAATCTAAATCATCTTCGGTTTCCAGAAGCGCCAGCGCATCTTCCCCGGTTTCAGCATGGATCACGGTATGGCCACGCTGTTCCAGCAAGGTAATAGCAATATCAGCATTCAGTGGTACATCTTCAATCAGCAGAATGGTCAAGGGTGGGCAACTTATTGGTGGCAGTTGCTCAGGCGCTTGCGCAAACACGACCGGCAAGCGGATACTAAAGGTACTGCCTTCTCCCACAGTACTAGTGACCTGTATATGACCAGACATGGCTTCAACCAGCGAGCGGGAGACCGACAGACCGATACCCGAGCCAACAATACTGAGGCGTTGCCCATCTTTAGATTTGTAGTACAAATCAAATATACGGGGCAGATCATGTTGGGCGATACCAATACCGGTATCC
This sequence comes from Alishewanella sp. WH16-1, assembly GCF_001441695.1. NCBI lineage: Bacteria > Pseudomonadati > Pseudomonadota > Gammaproteobacteria > Alteromonadales > Alteromonadaceae > Alishewanella > Alishewanella sp. WH16-1. The sequence goes on from NZ_LCWL01000029.1 coordinate 18,459, forward strand.
GACACCTCGAGCAGTAACTGTTCTGCCTGCAGTAAACAACGTAACCGCACTTGGCCCTGACGGGTAAACTTCACCGCGTTACTCAGCAGATTCCACAACACCTGGCGTAATCGTGTGGTATCAAGTAGCAGATAGCTATCGATCAAACCTTCCGGTTTTAATTCAAACTGCAGCCCCTTCTGCTGACAGATCAAGTGGGCAAAGTTGGCAATATCCTGTAAAAAGTGCTGCAAGTTGACACTTTGATACACGATATCAAGTTGATGCCGGTCAATCTTATCTAAATCAATAATATCATTGAATATATTACCCAAGGTCTCAGCACTGGTAAAAATCGTATTCGCCCAACTGGACTGCTCTGGCCCCAGTTCACTGCTAAGCAAACGGCGGCTTAAACCGACAATACCATTTAAAGGCGTACGCAATTCATGACTTAGGGTGGCAATAAACTGGCCTTTATCCTGATAGGCTTTTTCCAGTGCCTGCTCAGCTAACTTGCGCGAGGTAATATCGCGGCCAAACCCCAACAGACCAATGTAGCTGCCCTGACGGTCATAAAATGGCAAATGGCGCATTTCAAACCACAGCACACTGCCGTCCAGCTTTTTAAACTGTACATCTAGGGTTAACTCCGTTTCAGGCGCCGCCAGCCCATACTCTGATAAAATAGCAGCTTGCCGGCTGTTGGCATCATAAAGTCGGGTCAGATCCTGACCGAGCAACGCCGACATCGGCCGCTCCATGATACTCTCAAACATTTTATTACAGCTGGCCAGTAAGCCACGCTCATCGCGGTAATAAAATAAATCCGGAGAGCTATCGACAATAGAGCGGATCAGCAAACTCTGCTCAGCCAGCTCTTGTTCCGTCTTGCGGCGTTCGGCAATTTCTTTGCGCAGCTCTTCTATCGCCCGCCGTTTTGCCTGAAACGCGCGCTTACGCTCTTCAATCTCAAAATTAAGCTGGCGGATACTTTCCTGCATTGACTGGTTCAGTTGACGCTCCGACTGTGCGGAGTCCTGCAAAAATGCCAGGGCGGCATCCAATTTTAAGATCAGGTAAAACACTAACATTACAGCAACGGCAAAGGCCGGCACGGTATAAGCCAGCAATAACTGCAGCTCGTGGAGCACCAGCTCGCGATTAAGTACCGCGGTATAACCCAAATAACTCAGCAAGACCAGTGCTGCCATCAACAACACCAGCACGGCACCCAGCTGCCAACTACCCCATTGCCGAATCCTGACAGCAAAGGCTTTCACCTGTGGGTGTACTGGATTTTGCATAAGGTTAGAGATCCCGCTGTTAGTAAGCCTGATTCGCCAGCTCCGGTATTAGCATCTACACTTGATACCGCAGCCTGAAATAAAAAACCAAACTAGATTAACGGTTAAGTGTTGTTTTGCCAATCTCAGCCTTGGCAGTGGTCGTAAATGCCGGCAGATGACATAGCATAATTATTAAAAAATATCGGCGCTATTCAGCAAGCTGATGGTGCGATAGCCGCAGTATAGCTGCTAGCGGGCATGCCGTTTAGCGTAGATATCTGGCATAAACACCAATTTTGCTAAGTTAGGTAAAAAGTCAGCAGAATCGCTGCTTCGCTCTGCGACAAGCTGCTTGATTTTTGCTTTAAATGTCGGTATACCTGTTAACCTCTAAAAGTATAGACGGCTAAAACTTCCGAGTTAAAGACCGCAACGCGTTGACCTCTGAGAGACAACCCGACAAATTCTTTCAGCAGTAGCACAGACAACAACAAGAATAATAATTCAAAATATTTATATAATTATTTATTTCAGGATAAGTTTGGAGGCGTGTCATGGCGTTGTATCAGCATAGTCAGGCAAGAGAGAACTGTGGCTTTGGGCTGATTGCGCACCTGGAAGGGGTCGCCAGTCACCGCATAGTCAGAACCGCAATCAATGGTTTAGACCGGATGCAACATCGCGGCGGTATTTCTGCCGATGGTAAAACCGGTGATGGTTGTGGTTTATTAATGCAAAAACCGGATAGCTTTTTCCGCGCGCTGGCCGAGGAGCATGGCTGGAACCTGGCGAAAAAATATGGCGTCGGGATGATTTTTTTAAGTCAGGATCCGGTTAAGGCTGCCCTGGCAAAAGACATTATTAATCAGGAAATTGCCCGCGAAACTCTGACTCTGGTCGCCTGGCGTAAAGTACCAATCGACGCTGGCGTACTGGGACCGCTGGCCCTGAACTCAATGCCGCATATCGAGCAGGTACTGGTCAACGCCCCACATGGCTGGGGCGATCACGACCTGGAACGCCGCCTTTATATGGTACGCCGCCGTGTTGAGCAACAGCTGACAGCGGATGACGATTTTTATATTCCCAGTTTTTCATCCTTAGTTACCGTATTTAAAGGCCTAATGATGCCGGCGGACTTACCCGGTTATTATCTGGATCTGGCCGATATCCGGATGGAAACCGCCATTTGCGTGTTCCACCAGCGTTTTTCGACCAATACGATGCCACGCTGGAAACTGGCACAGCCGTTCCGCTTTTTAGCCCATAACGGTGAAATTAATACCATTACTGGCAACCGGCAGTGGGCCCGCGCCCGTCAGTATAAGTTTGCGTCACCTTTATTACCGGATCTGCAGGATGCCGCACCCTTTGTTGGTCAAACCGGCTCTGACTCCAGCTCTTTAGATAACCAGTTGGAATTGCTGTTGGCCGGCGGTATGGATCTGTTCCGTGCCATGCGTTTACTGGTACCGCCTGCATGGCAGGGCAATAAGGTGATGGACGATAACCTGAAAGCCTTTTACGAGTTTAACTCCATGCATATGGAGCCATGGGATGGTCCGGCGGGTATCGTACTGACCAACGGACAGCATGTGGCCTGTAATCTGGATCGCAATGGCTTGCGCCCTGCCCGCTTTGTGATTACCCGCGACAAGTTGATTACCCTGGCCTCTGAGGTCGGGATCTGGGACTACACCCCGGACGAAGTGGTTGAAAAAGGCCGGGTTGGCCCCGGCGAAATGCTGGCGATTGATACCACCAGCGGCAAGATCTGGCGTTCAGATGAAATCGATCAGGATTTAATGCAGCGTCACCCGTATCGCAGCTGGCTAACGGAAAACGTGCAGCGGCTGGTACCTTATGAAAAGTATGAAACCGATCTGATTGGTAAACGCGTTTTTACCGACGACGAAATGTTAGTGCTGCATAAGCTGTTTAACTACAGCTATGAGGAAATTGAGCAGGTGGTGACTGTCCTGGCTAAAGATGCGCAGGAAGCGGTTGGCTCTATGGGTGACGATACGCCGATGGCCGTGCTGTCGCGTAAGCCGCGCACCCTGTTTGATTATTTCCGCCAGCAATTTGCCCAGGTCACCAACCCACCTATAGATCCGTTACGTGAAGCCCATGTGATGTCGCTGGCCACCAGTATTGGCCGCGAACATAACGTCTTTAAAGAGACTGCCGGCTATGCGCGGCGGATCCAGTTTGAATCACCGGTGCTGATGTATTCAGATTTAAAACAACTGAAACAGGCGGATGAGAAATACTATAAGCACCAGATCTTCTCGTTGAATTTCGACCCGGCACAGCAGGATCTGCAGCAAGCTGTCAGCACTCTTTGCCAGCAAGTGGTGAGTGCGGTAAGAGATGACAAAGTGGTACTGGTGATCCTGACCGACCGGCGCATTGCTCAGGGGTTATTACCCATTCCTGCGGCTATGGCTGTCGGCGCCGTACAGCAAGCCCTGGTTAATGCCCAGCTGCGCTGTGATTCGAACATCATTATTGAAACCGCTGCCGCCCGCGATCCGCATCATTTCGCAGTGTTGATTGGCCTGGGTGCCACGGCGATTTACCCGTTCCTGGTTTATGAGACCGTCGAACAGCTGGTCGAGAAAGGCAATATCGCGCTGACCGCAAGGCAGGCCGTGCTGAATTACCGCAAAGGCATCAATAAAGGCCTGTATAAAATCATGTCGAAGATGGGGATCTCGACGGTCGCCAGCTACCGTTGCTCCAACCTGTTTGAAGCGGTCGGTATCCACCCTGATGTGATGGCGCAGTGTTTTAGCGATGTGCCGTCACGGCTAAGCGGCGCTAACTTTGCCGATTTCCAGCAGGATCTGCAGCAACTGGCTAATGTGGCCTGGTTAAAGCGCAAACCGCTAAATCATGGTGGTCTGTTAAAATATGTGCACGATGGCGAGTACCATGCCTATAACCCCGATGTGGTGCAAAGCCTGCAAAAAGCGGTACGCAGCGGCAACTATGAAGACTACAAGGACTATAGCCGCTTTGTAAACGAGCGGCCGGTGGCACATATCCGCGATCTGTTCCAGTTAAAAGCGGGTACGCAAGCGGTAGCAGTGGAGCAGGTCGAACCGGCAGAGCAGCTCTATCCGCGCTTTGACAGCGCAGCGATGTCTATCGGCGCCTTAAGTCCAGAAGCACACGAGGCGCTGGCCATTGCGATGAACCGCCTCGGTGGTCGCTCCAACTCCGGTGAGGGCGGCGAAGATCCGCGGCGCTTTGGTACCGAGAAAAACTCGAAAATCAAACAGGTCGCCTCCGGCCGTTTTGGGGTAACGCCACATTATCTGGTCAACGCCGAAGTGATTCAGATCAAGGTAGCACAAGGTGCTAAGCCCGGCGAAGGTGGTCAGTTACCCGGTGAGAAAGTCACCGCTGAAATTGCCAGGCTGCGCTATTCAGTGCCCGGCGTGACGTTGATTTCACCGCCGCCACACCACGATATCTACTCGATTGAAGATTTGGCGCAGCTGATTTTCGATTTAAAGCAGGTTAATCCACAGGCGCTGATCTCAGTCAAACTGGTATCAGAGCCCGGTATCGGTACTATCGCGACCGGTGTCGCCAAAGCCTATGCTGACCTAATCACCGTATCAGGCTATGACGGTGGTACCGGCGCCAGCCCGCTGACGTCGGTAAAATACGCCGGTAGTCCGTGGGAGCTGGGCTTAGCTGAAGTACATCAGGCTTTGGTGGAAAACGGGCTGCGTGATCGGGTGCGGCTACAGGTTGACGGCGGTCTGAAAACCGGCCTTGATGTGGTGAAAGCCGCTATTCTGGGTGCCGAAAGCTTTGGTTTTGGCACCGGCCCGATGGTCGCACTGGGGTGTAAATTCCTGCGCATTTGCCATCTGAATAACTGTGCAACCGGTGTCGCAACCCAGGATGCCACCTTACGCCGCGACCACTTTAATGGCCTGCCGGAAATGGTGATGAACTATTTCAGCTTCCTGGCGCGCGAAGTGCGCGAGCTAATGGCAGAGCTGGGCGTGACCGAATTAACTCAACTGATTGGCCGTACTGATCTGTTGGATTATCGCAGTGCGCAAACGCAAAAACAGGGCAAACTGGATTTGACGCCTATTTTGCAAGCCTCCGGCGTGCACTCGGATAAACCTTTGTACTGCGTACAAAATAATACGCCTTTCGATCCGGGCGCCTTAAACCAATTATTACTGCAAAAATGCGAGCAGGCGGTACTGAAAAAAGCCGGTGGCCAACATAATCTGCCGATCCGCAATACCGATCGCTCGGTTGGCGCGGCGTTGTCCGGCTTTATTGCCCGCCAGCATGGTAATCAGGGTATGGCAACCGATCCGATCCGCATTAAGTTTACCGGCACTGCCGGCCAGAGCTTTGGCGTCTGGAATGCCGGTGGTCTCTATCTGTCGCTGCAGGGTGATGCCAACGACTATGTTGGTAAAGGCATGACCGGTGGCCAGATCGCAATTTACCCGGCTAAAGGCGCCAGCTTTGCCAAAAATGGCTTTACCATTGCCGGTAATACCTGTCTTTACGGCGCCACCGGCGGCCGCTTGTTTGCGGCAGGCCAGGTCGGCGAACGTTTTGCGGTGCGTAACTCCGGCGCCGTCGCCGTGGTAGAAGGTACCGGTGATAACTGCTGTGAATATATGACCGGCGGTGTGGTCGTGGTGCTGGGCTGTACCGGGGTGAACTTTGGCGCCGGTATGACCGGTGGCTTTGCTTACCTGCTGGATGAGCAGGATGATTTAGCACTGCGCTTAAATGGCGAGCTGGTGGAAGCGCTGGATGTGGAAATGCCCATTCTGCAGGAACATTTACGCAGTCTGCTGCACCAGCATGTCGAAGAAACCGGCAGTGAAAAAGCTCAGCGGATCCTGAATGATTTCCACAACTTTTTAAGCAAATTTAAGCTGGTAAAACCAAAAACCAGCGATGTAAATACCTTGCTTGGTCACCGCGCCCGCTCGTCTGCCGAGCTGCGCGTGCAAGCGATGTAAGGGAGGCGTTATGGCACAGAATGTATACCAGTTTATTGACGTAAAACGGATTGATCCGCCAAAACGCTCACTAACCGAGAGAACTATCGAGTTTGTTGAAATTTATCAGCCATTAAGCGCCACCCAGGCCGAGGGGCAGGCCGACCGCTGTCTGGATTGCGGCAACCCCTATTGTGAGTGGAAATGCCCGGTACATAATTATATTCCCCAGTGGCTCAAGTTGGCGAATGAGGGCCGTATTGTCGAAGCGGCAGAACTGTCCCACAAAACCAATAGCCTGCCAGAGGTGTGTGGCCGGGTTTGCCCACAAGACCGGCTCTGTGAAGGCGCCTGTACCCTGAACGAAGGCTTCGGCGCTGTCACCATCGGCAGTATCGAAAAATATATCACCGACAAAGCCTTTGAAATGGGCTGGCGGCCTGACTTATCCGCAGTGGTCAAAACTGACCGCAAGGTCGCGGTGGTCGGCGCCGGTCCGGCGGGCTTAGCCTGTGCCGATGTGCTGGTGCGTAATGGCGTTACCCCTGTGGTGTTTGACCGTTATCCGGAAATCGGTGGCTTGCTCACCTTCGGTATTCCGCCGTTTAAACTGGAAAAGGATGTGTTAAAACTGCGCCGGCAGATTTTCAGCGAAATGGGCATTGAGTTCCGGCTTAATACCACCGTCGGCGTGGATGTTAGCTTCGATAGCCTGCTGGAAGAGTATGATGCCGTCTTTCTGGCGCTGGGTACCTATACGCCGATGAAAGGTGGCCTGGTGAATGAAGAGGCGCCCGGTGTTTACGAAGCCTTGCCGTTTTTAATTGGCAACGTCAATAACCTGATGGGCTGGCAGACCGAACACCCCTTTGTCAGCATGGCAGATAAAACCGTGGTGGTATTAGGGGGGGGCGATACGGCTATGGACTGTGTCCGTACCTCTATTCGTCAGGGTGCGGCTAAAGTCAGCTGCGCATACCGCCGCGATGAAGCCAATATGCCCGGCTCGCGCAAAGAAGTGCAAAATGCCCGCGAAGAAGGCGTTGAGTTTCTGTTTAATCTGCAGCCACTGGGGATTGAATTAAACGATGCCGGCCAGGTCTGCGGCGTACGGGTAGTGACTACCGAACTGGGGGCACCTGATGCCAAAGGGCGGCGCAGCCCACAGCCTGTGCCGGGATCAGAGCAGATATTGCCGGCGGATGCGGTGATTATCGCCTTTGGTTTTCAGCCCAGTCCACCAAAATGGTTAATCGACCAGGGTGTAGCGTTGGATAGCAAAGGCCGGGTCTTAGCCAGCGAGCAAAGCCCCTATGCACTACAAACCAATCAGCAAAAAATCTTTGCTGGTGGCGATATGGTATTAGGCTCTGATCTGGTGGTCACGGCTATCGCCCAGGGCCGCAAAGCAGCTGAGGGGATCCTGGATTACTTGCAGGTTTAATTGACAGTAGGAGGCGGGAGCACTCCCGCCGTCCTCTCACACCACCGTACATGCGGTTCCGCATACGGCGGTTCCTGTCTGTATCGAGCGTATTCAATACATGAGTCTGTTTCGTGCATCGTGCCGCCCTGACCACGGTAACCCGGGCACCGGCGCAGGTTTTAGGCCTAAAACAAAAAGGCCAGCTTGCAGTTGGCAAAGATGCTGATATGCTGCTGCTCAATAGCCATGATCTGAGTATCGACACCGTGATCGCCAAAGGCCGCTGCCTGGTAAAGGACGGCCGGCCACGGGTGTATGGCACCTTCGAAAAACCGCAGCAATTCGCAACAGGAGGTTAGATGCGTCTTTCCTGCATAAAGCTGCTGCTTGTTAGCAGCCTGGTTGGCCTGGCAGTACCGGGCGCACTGGCGGTTGAGCCGCAGCCGGAACCCGCTCAGAAAGAACAGCCGTTGGCAGCCGCTGATGCAGCGACGCCGGCTGTTCAGCCTGAACCCAGCATTCTGGATATCGCCAGCACGCCGACGCAAGTCCTACCGCAGCCTGAATACGATCTGATGTTAATGGGCGGCGGTCTTGCCACCTGTAGCTCAATGTCAAACCGCAGTTGCCTGGAACAAACTCAGTTCAACGCCCTGGCAAAAACCGGTAATTTGTATTGGTTGCAACAGAGCCTGCTGCAAAATTTCGCTACCGCGGAAGTTTTCAGCGCTGAACGTAAAACATTGCAGCAACAGCTGGTGCAGCTGTTTAATCAACTTGCTGCTGAACATACTGCTCCGCTAACCGAACAACAGTTGATCGGGCTGTGGCGGGCGGCTCCGGCCACAGAGCAAGCGCCGGATGGTGAAACCCTGTGGCAACAGCTGTCTGAGCGTGAGTTAAATGTCGTCTTCGATTATCTGGAAGTGCCGACCCTGAGCAGTGATGGCAAGTACCGGTTAACTGAACACGTTGATTTAGCAAAGACTCAGGATCAGCACTCGGCTGAACTGTACCGTGAGTTTGTGCGTCTGGCGGCAATGAAAGCCAGCAACAAAGGGCGCAGTGCGCCAAAACTGCTCATGGTGACCGCCTCATCACGGGATCCCTTTGCTGCGGTGGATTTTTATCTGGATGCCTTTCGCCAGGCTGGCGCAGAGGTAGAGTGGCTACCGCTAACCGCTGCCTTGCAGGCGGCGATGCAGGCGCAAAATTGTCAGGCGCTGCCGCAATTTTTGGCGGACATCCATGGTAGCTACCGCCGTGAACAGGTTTATGCGGATCTTTACGCACTTAAGCTGCAGGCCTGTCAGGCAGGCAGTAAAGCCCTGGTTGCAAAAATTGCTGCGGCTGATGGCATTTTCTTTAATGGCGGTGATCAAAGTCTGACCTATCAGGCGCTGCGCTTTACGGACGGCTCTGCCAGCCCGGAGCTAACCGCGATTTTCGGTGCCGTTGCCAACAAGCAGCTGCTGGTTGGTGGCACCAGCGCTGGTACCGCAGTGATGAGCGGCAATCAGTGGCTGGCACCTCAGCTGGCAGCGGTACCGATGATTTCCAACGGCGACAGCTATCACGCCTTACAATATGGCGCGGTAGCGGGCCCTGCACCCTGGCCGGGATGTCGCAAAGAGAACCGCTGCCCGGATAATTTAAGTGAGCGCCAGCTTACCTACACCGCGACCGGTGGCCTGGGATTATTCCCGCTCGGAGTGCTGGATACCCATTTTGCCGAGCGCGGCCGTCAGGCCCGGCTCTTAGTGCTACAGCAGGCAACGCAAACCAGACTGGCTTTTGGTGTCGATGAAGCCAGTGCCATGCTGGTGGATTTAGGCCACTATGCCACAGGTCTGGTGCAAATGGCTGCCCGCGGCGCGGGTGAGGTCTATGCCAGCGAGTTACTGCCAGAGTCGAGCAAAGCGCAGTTACTGGCGCACACCTATACCCTGACAGCTGGAGATACTATAGTCTGGCAAGCGGAGACCGAGCCTCAGGCTGAGACTTTAAGCCCGGCTGAGAATGTGCCCCAAAATGTGACGCTGACTCTGGTGCCCGCCGCCGCTAAAACGCCGCTGACCGAGCAGGCCGAGCCGCTGCATAGCAAGAGCCCGCTATTTAGCCGCGATCACTACCGTAGCCTTAGCCGTTCACTGTGCCGCAGCAACTTTCACAGTGCCACCGTCAGTGAGCCACCTTATCTGATCCGTCTGAGTAAAGACGGTGCTTGCAGTGCCGATGCCGAAGGTAACCTCAGTTATCGCCAGCAGCTACGCATTATCAGTCCGGCTGAATAACCGCCACTAAACCGGTCGCCCTGCTGCCTTTAGCGCAGGGCGACTAGCTCCGCTCTCTTCATTCAACAGCGACTTCAACAGCTACTTTAACACCTGAAACAGATTACTGTGTTGATCGGTCCAGCGCACCTCGGGTCGTAAGGGTCTTGGCCAGGGCCGACTGGCTTGCCGGATGCTGTCTTGCTGTAAAAAACGCTGATTGCGACTTAGCAGTACCCACTCGGTCGCCGCCGGATTATCGGCATCGGCTGGCGTCGGGATAAAGACCGCTTCCAGTCCCAAGGCCGCAGCCTGATTACGTAACACACTACTGAGATCCAGATAGTTATTCGAAATATGCACGGCCAGCACGCCATCAGGCAACAAATGCTGCCAATACAATGCCAGCGCCTCTGTCGTTAACAGATGCTGCGGAATAGCATCACTGCTAAAGGCATCTAACACCAGCAAATCAAATTGCTGACTGCCCTGCTCTGCCAGTTGCTGCTGTAGCAGCTGTCTGGCATCGCCCAGCTGCAAGCGAATTTCCGCCTCGCTCTGCGCCAGATAACTAAAATGCTGCTGGGCCGCCTCGATCACCGCCGGATTAATTTCATAAAACTGTAATAGGTCGCCGCTGCGACCATAGGCCGCCAAAGCGCCGGCGCCCAGGCCAACCAACCCCAGATGACGCTGGCTCAGCTGGCTGCTGCGTGCCGGATCAGCCGGTAAAAAGTGTGCTATTGCCAATGCGACCCCAGTACCAGGCCGATAGTAGCTCAGCGGTTGCATGGCTTTACTCTCGTCCAGATACTGCGCACCGTGGCTGGTGGTGCCATCTATCAGTTGGCGCTGCCGTTGCCCGTTTAACTCGACATCGCGCACAATCAGGCTACCGTAAAAATTCCGGCTGCTGCTGATATCCTGGCGCCCCAGTTGCTGTTCAATCAGCAAAAAACTGCCAATAAAGATCCCACCTGCCAATAACGCCGTTGCCGTCTGCCACACCGCCTGCCGGCGCCAATTATGCAGCGTCACCAGCCAGAGGATCGCCAATAGCACCAGCGGAAACTCCCAGTAACGACTAAACAGCAACGGCGCCAGTAGATTAACCAACAGGCCGCCCAATACCCCGCCGGCAGCCAACAACAGATAGAATGCCGTTAACTGCTCGCGGGACGGCTTGCTGCGTGCCAGCTCGCCATGACAGAGCATACAACCACTAAACAGCAACATCAGATACAGCAACAGCTGTGACAGCCAGTCAAACTGCCGTCCCAGATAAAACAGCAGTAGTGCAACAACTAAGCAGATGGCAAATAAATACAACCAGATAGCGCGCTGATACCAGCTATCGCGGTTAAACACCAGAGTAAAACTGAGTAAGTAAAGTGCCAGCGGTACTACCCAGAGAAAGGGCACCGGCGGCACATTTTGCGTTAATTGCTGGGTTACTGCCAACAACAGCACCACCCCGGCGGCAGATAACGCCAGATAACGAGCGCTATGGCCGCGCCGCAACGTCAGTGGTGCCGAGGGCGGCAGCTTGCTCTGCGCCAGTGACTGCCACAGCAGCACCAGGATACAGCCGCTAAACAGGATAAAACCGCCAGTCCAGTAAGCTTGCTGCTGCGGTAGCGCCAGATAGGGCTCGACTAGAAACGGATAACTGAGTAGGGCTGCAAAAGAACCCAGGTTTGACAACGCATAAAGCCGGTACGGGCTCTGCTGCGGGTAACGGGCGGCAAACCAGTGCTGCACCAAAGGCGCGGTGGCGCTTAACAGCAGATAGGGTAAGCCGATCGCCAGTGCAAGATAGCTTAGAATACCCGACAAGGGTGCAGCTTGCGGATCGGGTTTCGCATCCAGCAGTAACAAACTGGCTACCGCCAACAGCAGTAAACCGCTATGCCACAAACGCTGCTGCGTCAGGTTAGCATAGCGGCTTAGCAGGTGCGCATACAAATAGCCGCCAAGCAGCGCCGTTTGGAAAAACAATAATGCGGCGGTCCAGATCTGAGCGCCTCCACCAAAGTACGGCAATAGCAGGCGCGCCAGCATAGGTTGTACCAAAAACACCAGACTGGCGCTGAGCAGCACGGTCAGAGCAAATAACAAGAGGTCTACTCCGCTTAAAAGGCGTCAGCCTACCCAAAGTACTCTCTGCCGGCAAGGGGTATCCGCCGCGCTGTATGCTGCTTACGGTAAATAACGCAGCGCTGTATTGAAGTTTGCGGCGTGAATTTTGCTCGTCTCGGCGCAGCAACCTTGTCTGATTTGTCGAACCGCGCATCATAGGTTAGACTTGCAGCGCGCTGGCCGGTAGCAGTGGCGGTATCGCTAAACTGTTAAACCCTGACGCTGGGCTTTCAACCCAACATTACTATAACAATACTCTCTATCGCGCCCCGGCGCGCTGCTAAGGTTTATTTATGGGAAAGTTTAAAGTTCCGCACACTCTCACGCTACTGTTTAGCATGATGGTGATTGCGATGATCGCCACCTGGATTGTTCCACAAGGTTTTTTCGCTACTGAGACGATGGCTAATGGCCGGGCTGTGGTTGTGCCGGGTACTTTTAGTCTGGTTGAAGAACGCAGTTATCTGACGCCCTGGCAATTATTAACCGCCATTCCACGGGCTTTTGCCTCCGCCCAGGATGTAATTTTCTTTGTGATGATTTTAGGCGGCGTGTTGGCAGTGGCCCGCGCAACCGGCACCGTGGATGCACTGATTGGCCGCTTACTGGAGCGTTTTGGTTCCCGCCCACAGATGCTGATCTTTATGGTGGTGTTCTGTTTTGCGATGGCGTCCAGCTTTATTGGTACCGCTGGTGAGTATATACCTTTTGTGTTAATTCTGGTGGCGCTGTGTAAAGCCATGCGGCTGGATGCGATGACGGCAGTCGGTATGACGGTGGCAGGTTATGGTATCGGCTACGGTATCTCAGCAGTAAATCCTTTTACGCTAGTCATAGCCCAACAAATTGCCGATGTGCCAATCTTATCCGGTTGGGAACTCCGGGCGGTAATCTTCTTGCCTTTTGTATTAATTGGCTTTCACCATGTCTGGAGTTATGCCAAAAAAGTCGCACAAGACCCAACCCAATCCATGGTTCGGGATTTACCCTGCCCACTCGGTGATAAACAGGCTGTTGCTTATCCCCAACTTACTTGGCGTCATCGCCTGATTTTAGGTAGTTTTGTTTTAACTATCGGTATCGTGGCGGTGAATATCCGCATGAATGGCTGGTATCTGTATGAGCTGGGTGCCGCCTTTATTGCATGGGGTTTATTTGTCGTGTTAGTTGGCAATATCTCAACAGATACTGCAGCGAAGAAATTTATTGAGGGCGCTATGGAGTTAACGACAACGGCCATTTTGATTGGGGTCGCCCGTGGTATTTCATTAATTCTGGAAGATGGTCAAGTACTGCATACATTGGTTCACGGCATGTCACAGCCACTGTCTTATGTTAGCTCCGAAGTTGCCGCTGTCGGTATGTTTCTAATGCAAACCTGTATTAACTTCTTTATCCCGTCTGGTAGTGGTCAGGCTTATGTGACTATGCCATTGATGGTACCACTGAGTGATTTATTAGAGATCCCGCGTCAGGTGGCAGTGTTGGCCTATCAGTTCGGTGATGGTTTCTCGAATATGATTATCCCGACCAATGCTATTTTAATGGGGATTATCGGTATTGCCGGTATCCCTTATGGCCACTGGTTCCGTTTTTGCTGGCCACTAATGCTGAAACTGATTCTGGCGTCTTCGGTGGTATTGGTTTTGGCAGTGATGTTTGGTTATGGCAACGATGTGCAACCCAGCGATCTGCCTATGCAATCCAGCGTACAGTCCCGCTAAGCCGGTGCCAGGTTCAACAATTACAGGAAATGGGCTCAGTACGAGCCCTTTTTTGTAACAACCGTTTGCCAGTAGCCGCGCTTTATCAGTAAAGTAACACAAGGATTTTGATGCAGCCAAGCAGGACATATGCAGCAAGCACGGCAAATTGCCGAGATTATTTTAAAAGGCTTTCGCAAACACTTTCGTCTGTTTCAGCAGGTCACGGCCCGTGCCCGGCAGCGCTTTGAGCAAGCCGACTGGCAGGCCTATCAGCAGGATAGCTCAGAGCGGATCCAGTTTTATGATTTGCGGGTTAATGAAACCATCAGCCTGCTACGCCAGCAATTACCCGCCGAATGTTTAAGCGAACCGCTGTGGCAGCGGGTTAAGCAACACTATCTGGAATATTTACTATTCCACCCGCAGGCTGAACTGGCAGAAACCTTTTATAACTCGGTATTTTGCCGGTTATTTGCCCGCAAGTACTTTCATAACCAGAATATCTTTGTCGAATCGACTTTGGATAAGCAACATCTGCCGGCACCTATTGCCTCGGTGTACCAAAGTTATTTCCCGGCACAGGATGGTTTAAAGCAATCGATCCGCAATATTATTGCCGCCTTTGGTTTTAATACGCCCTTTATCGATCTGGAACATGATATCCGCTGTGTGCTACGCAGCTTTATCAGTCAGTCCAGTCATGGCGCTTTTCCGGTGCATCTGCTGCGGTTAGATATTCTGCACACCCCGTTTTTTCGCAATAAAGCCGCCTATCTGGTTGGCCGGGTGGTGACGCCACAAGGCCAGCAACCTTTTATCATTCCGTTGCTGCATGCCGAGGGTAAAGGTCTGTATCTGGATACGCTGCTTACTGATCCGGAGCAAATGAGTATTATCTTCGGCTTCTCGCGCGCCTACTTTATGGTGCAATGCCCGGTCCCCTCGGCACTGGTGCATTTTTTACGCGAATTGCTGCCGCATAAAACCCTGGCCGAGCTGTATGCCGCCATAGGCCTGCATAAACAGGGTAAAACCGAATTTTATCGCGAATTGTTGACCCATCTTGAGCGCTCGCGGGATCGCTTTGTTGCTGCACCGGGGGTCCGGGGCATGGTAATGATGGTATTTACCCTGCCCTCTTTTCCTTATGTGTTTAAAGTGATTCGCGATACCTTTAGCGAAACCAAACAATTTGACCGTGCCACGGTAAAAGCCCGCTATCAACTGGTAAAACAGCATGACCGGGTCGGCCGGATGGCCGATACGCTGGAATATTCCGATGTTGCCTTGCCGAAGGCGCGCTTTACGCCCGAGTTATTGCAGGAGCTACAGGACAGTATTGCCGGTTCACTGCAAATTGAGGACGAGCTGGTGGTAATTAAACATCTGTATATTGAACGGCGGATGACACCACTCAATCTCTATCTGGAACAGGCCTCAACTGCCGATAAAGCCAGCATTATGGATGACTACGGCACCGCCATTAAAGAAATGATTGCTGCCAATATTTTCCCCGGCGATATGCTATTGAAAAACTTTGGTGTCACCCGGCATAAACGGGTGGTGTTCTATGATTATGACGAGGTGCAATATCTGCTGGATGTGAATTTCCGCAGCCTGCCCAAGGTCGATAGCTTTGAAGCAGCACTGGAGGCGGAAGCCAATTGCTGGGCCGCACCCGGTGATGTGTTTCCGGAGCAGATGGCGACCTTTGTCACACCGGGCGCCGAGATCCGCGATATGTTATTTAGTAAACATCCGGAGCTGTTGGATGCCGGCTACTGGCGACAAAAGCAGTACCGGATCCGCCAGGGCCAGGTGGAAGATATTTTCCCTTATCCGCAAGCCATGCGCTTTTGTCACCTTTATCCGGAATAACCTTATGCCTTTTACTATCTGGGTCGATGCCGATGCCTGCCCGGCCGTCATTAAAGAGATCCTGTACCGCGCTGCAGAGCGCAAGCAACTGCCGCTGGTGCTGGTGGCAAATCAGCCACTGCGTACCCCACCCTCGCCCTTTATCAGCAGCCTGACGGTCAGCAAGGGTTTTGATGAAGCCGATAATGAGATTGTGCGCCGTTGTCACCAGGGCGATCTGGTGATTACCGGTGATATCCCGCTGGCGGCTGAGGTGCTGGCCAAGGGCGCGGAAGCGATTAATCCGCGCGGAGAGCGCTATGATCGCGATACCATCCGCCAGAAACTGACGATGCGGGACTTTATGGAGACGCTACGCGCCAGTGGTGTGCAAAGTGGCGGCCCGGCCGCTTTTAGCCAGGCCGATCGTCAGGCCTTTGCTAATCAGTTAGACCGGCTATTACAACAGTTACGCTAGAACAACTGCCAGGCTAAAATAACCTCTGCTGCGACACAAAATGCCGTTCTAGCTTACTTAGCGGATCGATAAAACTCAGCTGCTGCGCGAGTAGCTGCAGGGGGCGGCTAAAATCGCTGGTATTTTTCGGTAACAACTCAGGATAGTAAGCATCATTTAAGATCGGCATGCCCAGACTCAGCATATGCAGCCTGAGTTGATGGGTTTTGCCCGTCAGCGGCTGTAGCTGAAACTGGCCGATATCCCCATCAACGCCGACCAGCTCGATAATAGAGTGCGCATTGGCCTCACCCGGTACGATCTGATTAATAAATCGCGGCTGGGCTTTTTCAATCCGGTTACTCAACTGCCAGCTTAGCGGCGGCTGCAGGTTGGCGCTTAAGCGGGCCCGGGCCTGATAGCGCTTTGCCAGCTGCCCTTGCTGAAATAACTGGTAATAATATGGCCGGCTTTGGCTATTACAGCTAAACAACACTAAGCCGGCGGTATCGCGATCCAGCCGGTGTAGCGGCGCTAAATCGCTGATGCCGGTATCCTCTTTCAGCCGCTGCAACAGGCATTCGTTAACAAAGTCTCCGCCCGGCGTAACCGGTAAAAAATGCGGTTTATCGGCGACCAGCAGGTGCGCGTCCTGATACAGGATCTGATGCAAAAACGGAATTTTCGGCTCTGCCGCGACTTCGCGAAAATAACAGAGCCGGCGACTGGGCAAAAACGGCGTCAGCTCAGTGATCGCCTCACCCTGATACCAATAGACCTTGCCGTCGCGGATCCGCTGCTGCCAATTCTCAGCCGGAATGCGCGGAAAATGGGCACACAAAAATGCCAGTACCGTCGGCCAGCCCTGATTATGCGCCGGCAAGGTAATTTCAGAAGGCTGTTTGGCAGTAATTAACATCACGACGTCTGGTTTAAGCCAACAAAGCAGCAAAAAAGTGGCGGCAGCTTAGCATAAAAGCCGCTAGAATACGCGCCCAAACAGCCAACGCCCGGAACCCCTGCCAATGCATCGCAATGCTATTCTGGCGCTACGACAGCGCGAATTGCAAAAAGCCACCCGCGTTTTTAATGCCAGGGGTAGCAAGGTGCGCCGCTGCGAGCACTGCTTGCTACCCCAAGCTGACTGTATCTGTGCAGCCACGCCAGCGCCGCAGGCAAAATCTGCGTTTTGCTTTATTATGTATACCGGCGAATGCTATAAGCCAAGTAATACCGGGCGCCTGATCTGCGATATTGCTGCTGATAGCCATGCCTTTGTCTGGGATCGCACCCGGCCGGATCCGGCGTTACTGGCGCTGCTGGCCGACCCACGCTATGCGCCCATCGTGGTTTTTCCGACCCAATATGCCGAAGCAGAACGTTGCCTGGCCGATGCAGCTGCGCTACAGCAGGCCAGTGCCGGGCGCACGCCGCTGTTTGTGATGCTGGATGGCACCTGGCGCGAAGCGAAGAAAATGTTTAAAAGCCCTTATCTGGCTAAACTGCCGGTGCTGGGGATCCAGCCGACGCAACAAAGTGATTATCTGCTGCGCGAAGCGGCACACTTGCATCAACTTTGTACCGCGGAAGTGGCGATTGAAGTGCTGCGGCTGGCGGCCGATCAACCGGCTGCAGAGCAGTTAGCGGAGTACTTTCAGGTATTTCGCAATGCTTATTTAAAAGGTAAGCCGCATTTACAGCTGCCCGATTAAGTCAGGCAAAAAAGGGCAGCCGAAGCTGCCCAACTGTCAGTTACCTGACCACGTTGCTAAAACTTAGAACTGGTTCATAGTGTTATGCGCACCACCGGCTTTTAGCGCCGCTTCACCGGAGAAGTACTCTTTGTGATCATCACCGATATCAGAACCCGACATATTCTGATGCTTAACACAGGCAATGCCCTGCCGGATTTCCTTACGCTGTACGCCAGCCACGTAACCCAACATACCGGCAGCGCCAAAGTATTCCTTCGCCAGATTGTCAGTCGACAGAGCCGCGGTATGATAAGTCGGCAGGGTGATCAGGTGGTGGAAAATCCCCGCCTCACGCGCCGCATCAGCCTGGAAGGTCTGAATCCGCTTATCGGCTTCCAGCGCCAGCTCAGTACTATCGTACTCGGCGCTCATTAAGGCGGCACGATCGTAAGCAGACACATCTTTGCCCGCCGCTTTCCAGGCATCAAATACTTGCTGGCGGAAATTCAGTGTCCAGTTAAAGGATGGGCTGTTGTTATAAACCAGCTTGGCACCCGGCACCACTTCCCGAATGCGATCAACCATCTCTTTGATCTGACCGATATGTGGCTTCTCGGTCTCGATCCACAGTAAGTCAGCACCGTTTTGTAATGAGGTAATACAATCCAATACCACCCGATCGACACCACTGCCCGGTTTGAACTGGAACAAACCACTGGCTAAACGCTTAGGCTTTAACAGCTTACCATTGGCTTTTACTACCACGTCACCATTGGCAATATCATCGGCACTGCTAATGTAATCGCCATCCAGGAAGCTGTTATATTTATCGCCTAAATCGCCCGGCGCTTTGGTTACCGCGATTTGCTTGGTTAAACCCGCACCTAAAGAGTCAGTACGGGCAACAATAACGCCATCATCGACGCCCAGCTCCAGGAAGGCGTAACGCACGGCATTAATTTTCGCCAGGAAATCAGCATGCGGTACCGTGACCTTGCCATCCTGGTGACCGCACTGCTTCTCATCCGATACCTGGTTTTCAATCTGAATCGCACAGGCACCGGCTTCAATCATTTTCTTCGCCAGTAAGTAGGTGGCTTCTTCATTACCAAAGCCAGCATCAATATCGGCAATAATCGGCACCACGTGGGTTTCAAAGTTATCAATCTTGCTCTGTACCGCTGCAGCTTTGGCGCTGTCTCCGGCAGCACGGGCTGCATCCAGTTCGCGGAACAGACCGCCCAGCTCGCGGGCATCAGCTTGTTTTAAAAAGGTGTATAACTCAGCGATTAATGCCGGCACTGAGGTTTTCTCGTGCATGGATTGATCCGGCAGTGGGCCAAACTCAGAGCGCAGTGCGGCAATCATCCAACCAGACAGATACAGGTATTTACGCTTGGTGGTACCAAAGTGCTTTTTAATCGCAATCAGCTTTTGCTGGCCGATAAAGCCATGCCAGCAACCTAATGACTGCGTGTACTGGCTGCTGTCCGCGTCATAAGCGGCCATATCGGCGCGCATCACCTTAGCGGTATATTTCGCAATATCTAAACCGGTATTAAAACGGTTTTGTAAACGCATCCGTGCCGCATACTCAGGACTGATAGCATTCCAGCCCTGGTTGCTGCCAACAACTTGCTCTAATGCGGCGATCTGATCGTGATAAGCTGTCATGGTAGTTTCCTCTTGGTTTTAACTGTAACCGCTGTGGTGTGCTTTCAATATAGTTAACAAAACAAAGATTCATAAAGCTGATTTTCATGATGCTCATCATTTTTTTAATGAATGACAAAAGCGGCTATTGGGTTCGCTTTGCAGCAATGCTATGATTCAGCGCAATAATGTACTGACAGCTGAGCATTTCAGATATGAATATCAATAAAATGGACCTCAACCTGCTGGTTTACCTAGATGTGCTGCTGCGGGAGAAGAATGTGACCCGGGCCGCCAACCAGCTGAATATCACCCAGCCGGCGATGAGTAATGGCTTAAAACGACTGCGGGATTTACTCAATGATCCGATCCTGGTGCGCACCTCTGAGGGGATGGTGCCCACCGAGCGGGCACGCGAATTAGCCCCTGTGGTACGTGGTGTTTTGCTAACCCTGGAAGAAACCTTACAACCGAACAAAGATTTTGAGCCGTCACAAAGCCGGCGCGTGTTCCGGATCATGGCCAGCGATTATGCGGCCTCGACGCTGATCCCAGCGCTGTTAAAAAAATTGCGGGTACAGGCGCCCTATACCAGCCTGGATATTATGACCCCGTCCGATGTGACCTTTCATGATGTGGAAAATGGCAAGGTCGATATGGCGATTAACCGCTTTGATCAATTACCGCAGTCGTTTCATCAGAAAACGGTCTGGCGCGATAGTTTTTCCTGCCTGCTAAACCGGCAAAACCCGGTGCTCTCGCACTTTAATCTGGATAGCTATCTGAAAGCGCAACATATCTGGGTCAGTAAAACCGGCTTTGGTGTCGGTGTCGGTATGGATCCGAAAGACGTGCAAAAGCTCGGCTGGGTAGACGAAGCCCTGGCCAAACTGGGCAAACAACGCAATATCACCGTCTTTACCCGTAACTACCATGTGGCGATGCATCTGGCGGTAGGTATTGACCTGATTGCGACGCTGCCCAGCCGCGCCGCCCGTTTATACGAAAAAGATCCGACGATGGCGATTATGGATCCACCTTTTGCCATTCCGTCAATTGAACTGAAAATGATCTGGAGCCCTCTGCTGCATCAGGATGCCAGCCATATCTGGTTTCGCCGCCTGATCACCGAAACGGCAGATGAACTGAACTGACCTGAACTGGATTAGACATAAAATCGAAAAAGGCGCCACAGGGGCGCCTTGCACATCAGGTTTTTTCAGGTCTTGTTACATCAATCCAGCAGTTGATAAGCTGGCAGGGTCAGGAAGTCCACCAGTTCATCTGCTGTGGTAATGTCCAGCAATAAGGCTTTGGCGCGCTCAAAATTCTGGCTATGCCAGACCTCGGCGCCGACCTCGGCGAACACTACTTCGGCTTCTTGCTCCAGTAAGGTAGCAAAAAATGCTTTGGTGACCAGCTGACCATTATTCAGCTGCTTACCATGTTTGATCCACTGCCAGATCGAGGTTCTGGAAATCTCCGCCGTGGCCGCATCCTCCATCAAACCATAGATCGGCACACAACCCTTGCCGCTGATCCAGGCGGCAAGATATTGCAGCGCCACCCGGATATTGGTGCGCATCCCCTGTTCGGTGCGTTCACCATCACAAGGCGCCAGCAGATCGGCGGCGGTGACCGGCGCATCCTGCTCGCGCAGCACATGCAGTTGATTGGTTTTGCCGCCAGTTAACACCTGGTCAAAAACTGCATTGGCGGTAGCAGCCAGCCCCGGATGGGCTACCCAGGTACCGTCATGGCCATTACTGGCTTCCAGCGTTTTATCGGCTGTCACCCGCTCTAAAATCGCAGCATTAGCCGCCGGATCCTTAGCCGGAATAAAGGCTGCCATACCGCCCATCGCCAGCGCACCGCGCTTATGACAGGTTTTGATCAGCAGTCGCGAGTAAGCACTTAAAAACGGCTTATTCATGGTCACGACCTGCCGATCTGGTAATACCCGATCCGGATGGTTATTTAAGGTCTTGATATAGCTAAAAATGTAATCCCAACGCCCACAGTTCAGTGCGGCGATATGGTCTTTCATCATATACAGGATCTCGTCCATCTCGAATACGGCTGGCAAGGTTTCGATCAGGATAGTGGCGCGGATGGTACCAGTCGCCACAGCGAACTTACGCTCGGTAAAGTGGAAGATATCATCCCACCATTTCGCTTCCAGATGGCTTTGTAATTTCGGCAGGTAATAGTACACGCCAGTACCTTTCGCCAGGCGGGTCTGATAGTTATGGTAAAAATACAGCGCAAAATCCAAAATGCTGCCCGGAATTTGCTCACCATCCAGCTCAATATGCTTTTCCCATAAGTGCAAACCGCGGACCCGGGCAATTAACAACGCCGGGTCGTCTTTTAACGCATAGTGTTTACCGCTTTGTGGATCGGTATAGCTGATAGTGCCAAGGTTAGCATCGCGCAGGTTGATTTGGCCCTCAATCACACCATCCCAGCTTGGCGTTTGCGAGTCTTCAAAGTCCGCCATAAAGACTTTTACATCGGCATTCAGGGCGTTGATGATCATCTTGCGATCGACCGGACCGGTAATTTCCACCCGGCGATCCAGCAAATCGGCTGGTAGAGGCGCAACCTGCCAGTCGCCGTCGCGGATGGCTTGGGTTTCAGGCAGAAAATCAGGTAAGGCGCCGGCATCAAATTGCGCCTGCCGCTCTGCCCGCGCCGCTAACAGGGCTTTTAACTGGGGCCGGAATAGCTGTACCAGCTCGCTGACAAATTGACAGGCCGGTTCAGTCAGGATTTGCTGATAGGCATCGCTGATCGGCGCTTTAATGGTTAAACCGCCACGGGTAATCGCTGTTGTCATGTTGCTGCCTCTGTACTGTTTCAGATGAAGTTACTATAAGCCGGATTTCTTCATAAAAGCCATTAATGGCGACTATGACAAGCATTCTTACAGAAAATATCAAAATAGCGGAAGCAACCATAATTGTGGCACAGCTTATGCTTAGAAATTACTACCTTAGTGGTCTTGTCAATTTTTCGTCGGAGGATGCATGGAATTTGTCATGCTGTTATTAGTTTTGCTGGTGGTGCTGGTTGCCCTGGTCGCCAGCCGTTTTATTGACAATAGCAACCCCTTTCAGGTTGCACCCAAAGCGGCCTTATTTAGCCCGGTTGAACGTTCATTTTTAAGCTTACTAGAGAAAGCTGTAGCATCCGATTACAAAATTATTAACCGGGTCAAACTGGCTGATGTGTTAGATGTGCGGGATAGCGCAACAGAGAAAGCCAGACGCAGTACCCTGCTCAAGCTGAATGCCAAATATCTGGACTTTTTGCTTTGTGAGCCTGAAACGATGAAAGCCATAGCCGTAATCGATTTAGTCAATGCCAAACACCGCGAAGGGCATAAAGCTGTGCCGGACTGGTTCGTCAGTGGTGCCCTGGAGACAGCCGGCATTCCTTATCTGCGAATTGCGATTAAAGCCGGCTATACTGTGACGGATTTACAAGCAGCGCTGGCGGCTAAGTTAGGTAAGCCAGCACCAAAAGCCGAACCGATGTTAAAAGGCTTAGTGAAAAAAGGCCCGACCCGGCCGATTCGTTCGCTAAAGCCACAACTAAGCAAAACAACAATGCCAGCGCCGGTTAACCGTTCGCCAACTCCGGCCTTGTCTCACTCCCAAATCAGAGCGCAATCGACCGCACTGATCCAGGCTTCTTAACGCACAGGAGAAATGAGTCACTCCGCGCTAAGATCGAATGCCGCCTGCTGCAACAGGCGGCATTCACCCTTTCCTGAAAGCTTAAAT
The DNA here is from genome assembly GCF_001441695.1 of Alishewanella sp. WH16-1. Classification (NCBI taxonomy): domain Bacteria; kingdom Pseudomonadati; phylum Pseudomonadota; class Gammaproteobacteria; order Alteromonadales; family Alteromonadaceae; genus Alishewanella; species Alishewanella sp. WH16-1. The sequence goes on from NZ_LCWL01000029.1 coordinate 41,717, forward strand.
AGTGTTTTTTCGCTAAAGTTCTTGTCGCTGAGGCCGATAAGCTGATGACGTGTTGCTAACAGGAGGAAAAATGAGTCAATCCGTTGGCGCTCTGGCGTCTGCCCAGGCTTTCGAAGTGTTGGGCGCTGTTATGGCTAAGAAACAACAGAATCAGCAAGCACAAATGACCAACATGTTGGTACAAAGTGCTATGCAAACTGTAGAGCAAACCTCAGCGGCACAGCCGGTGGGGAATATTGGCCAGAACATTAATATCACGGTGTAATCACCGGCTGGTGTCGGCAGCAATAGCTCAGGTTATTGCTGCCGCCCTTTTGTTATTGCCGTTTAAATCTTACGACTAACTCATGCAGCTCATGTGCAATACGTTGCATTTGTTGGGTAGTTGCGGCCGATGCATCGGCTTGATGCAAACTTTGCGTCGATAAATCCGCAATATTGACCACCTGCTGATTTACACTTTCAGCAACATGGGCTTGCTGCTCTACCGCCGTCGCCATCTGTAACGCCATTTGCGTAATAGCTTCCACCGCTTCCGATATACCGTTTAACATCTCGGCAGTTTGCCGCACTTGTTGCAAACCGCTTTCGGCGCCCTCTGTCCCCGCCGCCGCCACTTTAACCGCATGCTGTGCCCGACTTCCCAGCTCGTGGATAATCGTATGAATTTCTTTAGTAGAACCTTGAGTGCGTTGAGCTAAGTTACGCACTTCATCCGCTACTACGGCAAAGCCGCGGCCTTGCTCTCCTGCGCGTGCCGCTTCAATAGCGGCATTTAGTGCCAACAAATTGGTTTGCTCGGCAATTTGTTCAATCATCTGCGCTACCGTGGCTATTTTCTGTGTTTGCTCAAACACCTCTGTTACCGAATTCGCGATCTCGGCAACCGTTTGCTGTAAAGCCTCGATCGCTTTTCGGGTAGTACGGGCTGAATCCCGCCCCAGTACGGCCAGTTCGTTAGCGTGCTCCGCCCGGCCCGCCGTTTCCTGCACATGGCCTGAGACTTCATTAATAGTGGTGGTCATCTGATGCATCGCTGCGGCGGTTTGATCTGTTTCTTGCTGCTGCAGATGAATTTTTTGTCGACTGGCATTCGCTTGCTGCTGCCCCAGCTCTGCTTGCTGAGAAACGGCTTTAGCTGCATCTTCAATCCGTGTTAGAACTGCGCCAAGATGCGCTTCCGAACTCATAATACTGACTTTCAACGCCCCGAGATCCAGCTCATCATCAGTAAAGGTTAATACCGCCAATTCATGTTTAAAGGCATTCTTCAATAAAACTTCTAAACTATGCAGCGTACTTTTGCGGCTAAAGTGGGCAACCACGATATGGCCGATTAATAGTAGTAACAACAAGGCACAAAGACCGCTCGGGGGCAGCAGCCAGTAACCCAGCACCAGTGCCAGCACAGTAAGCATTAAAAAGGCTTTTTCAGCATTAAAGTGCCAATGACGGCTGGTATATTTGCCAGCGTTAATGGCCTTGTAAAGCTTATCGGCCCGTTCCACATTTTGCCGGCTGGGGCAGGAACGAACCGATTCATAACCAATTACCTTGCCATGTTCAGTTACCGGCGTGACATAGGCGTCCACCCAGTAATAATCGCCATTTTTACTGCGATTTTTTACCAACCCCATCCACGGACGCCCCGCCTTCAAGTGCTCCCACATAATCTTATATGCCAGCGGCGGCATATCCGGGTGCCGCACGATATTATGGGGTTGACCGATCAGCTCATCACGGGTGAAGCCACTGATCTTCACAAAATCATCATTGCAATGCTGAATAATGCCGCGTAAATCGGTGGTAGAGATTAATTTAACGTCGGGGCTAAAGGTGCGTTCTTGCTGGGTAACGGGTTGGTTAATACGCATAGGCTTCCTGCTTGCTACTTAGTCTTATTTCAGCTTAGCAAGCAGGTGATACTTCGCCACTCAGATTAAAAATTAATTATTTTTCAGGTGCAGTGCTGCAGCGTTAAACTTTACCCCGTCCCAGCCACTGCGCTGGAAATTGCGGATATTCTGATGATCGGTGCCGCTGGGCGTATCCATCACCTGGCGATAGTACTCGCCGAAAAGTTGCAGTGTTTGGGCTTCTGATAACTGATGCAATTGGGCAAAAGCCAGAATTTTGCAGGAACCGGTATTTTCACCTGCCTGGTTTTGCAGTTCACCATTTTGAAATGCTACCGGCGTAAAATCGTAGTGCTGATCAATGACAGCGATAGTTTGCGCAAAGCTCAGGCTATCCGGCTCGGTACTTATTTGAATAAAAAAATCATCCAGCATTAACAAACCCCCAACATGAGTGGCAGAATGCGTATCTTAGAAGCCTGAGCGAGCAACTGCAATGCCTTGCCGCAACTGTTGTTGAATAAAAATGTAACAAAAACTGACGCCTAACTGCGGCGAGCGTCAGTTTTGCGTTGCAAGGGTTTAAAACTGGTAAGAAACACCAAAGCGGAATTCGTTCTTCGTGTCGCCACTGTTTAACGCCAGACTACTACGCACTGCCCAATCCGGACTGAGATAGAAAGCGATACCACCAGCCAGACTGCCATAATTATCAGCAATCGTATGATAGCTTGCTTCCGTAAACAGTTCGGCTTGCGGGCTTAACGCATGCTTAACACCGGCACCAAAATAGGCGCCCGTTTCATCAGCATCGCCCGAGTATGAATCCAGGCCAGCTAATAGATAGGTTTGACTTTGTGGTGAAAAATCCAGCTTAAAGCCCGTTAAATAGCGGACTCCGACATCGATCACGTTAAAATCGAAACGTCCCACCGATTGCCGGCTATAATCCGCCCGCAACACCCAGGCCGGCGCAATTTGCACCGAGCCCTCAATATAAGGACCATCGCCGGCAGCATCAGTATAGCCTGCGCCAATATAGTTCCAACGAATATCTGCGGTCGCCGGTAAGCTCGCAACCGTCAGTGCCGTGGCGGCGGCGATCAGTAATTTATTCATCATCCTACTCCTTGTTCAACGCAGCTGACCTGCTGCAACTCGCGGCACAAGTTTAAACCCGATGGCTGAACCAACTCTGAATCATGCCAGCTCGCCCTAATATTCGATAAAATTGAACTTATCAGGCCAAGTTTTGCGCTTATCATTCGAATCAATATCGGTTTAAATAACAAGACTGACCAAAACCGGAGTATGCCATGCGTAAAATTAAACAACTTATTGCCGCCGCGACGGTATCTGACGGTGCCGGCGTAAAGATTAAACGTAGCTTGGGTCAAAGCCAGCAACTGCGGCTTGATCCTTTTTTGATGCTGGACTGTTTCGGCTCTGAACAAGCAAATGACTATATTGCCGGTTTTCCGGCCCACCCGCATCGTGGTTTTGAAACTGTGACCTATATGTTAGATGGTCATATGTTACATGAGGATCATCTGGGTAATAAGGGCCATCTGAAAAGTGGTGGCGTACAGTGGATGACCGCAGGCCGTGGCATTATTCATTCGGAAATGCCACAGCAGGAATCAGGCCTGATGCGCGGTTTTCAGCTCTGGCTCAACCTGCCTGCCGCCGAGAAAATGAAGGAAGCCGCCTATGTCGATATCGCACCTGAGCAGATCCCAGTCGCACAGCTTGCCCCTGGCATCAGCGCAAAAGTTATCGCCGGCGTGTTACAACAAGCAGCGCAGCAATGGGCTGGCCCTATTCAGGGGTTAAGCACCGCACCGCTGTATTTCGATTTAACGCTGGAAGCCGGTAAAAGCCTGAGCATTCCGGTACCCGACGGACATAATGCGTTACTTTATCCCTTCGCCGGAGAGATTAGCGTAGCGGGCAGCAAGGTAAAAGAACATCACGCCGCTATATTGGAAACCAGTGGTACAGTTGAGTTAACCGCTATTACTGCCAGCAGGGTGCTCTTGCTCGCTGCTAAACCCATCGGCGAGCCGGTAGTACAATACGGTCCCTTTGTGATGAATACGGTTGGCGAAATCGAACAGGCAATCCGCGATTATCAGACCGGGCGTTTAACCTCAGGTAAAGCCGCTGAAACCATTCAGCTACATCAGTAAAATTCTCTATACCGGGGTCGAAAGGCCCCGTTTTTTTGTGCCTGCCAGCTGGCTTCAGCTCGCATCGGCGCCCGGTTTGGGTATACAATGCGGCTTTTCAATCGAACTGGATTTACTGATGCAATTAATCGGTATTATCGGAGCAATGGAACCAGAAGTTGCTCTTTTAAAACAACAAATCAGCAATGGCCGCACTGAACAGCTGGGCGGTTATACCTTCTTGCTGGGCGAACTGGCTGGGAAACAGGTTGTGCTGGTGCAATCAGGCATTGGTAAAGTTGCCGCGGCCGTGGCAACGACTCTGATGATTTGTCAATTTAAACCAGACTGCATCATCAATACCGGCTCTGCCGGCGGTTTCGACCCGGAACTGAGTGTCGGTGACGTGGTAATCAGTACTGAGGTCAGACACCACGACGTTGACGTCACCGCCTTTGGTTATGAAATGGGCCAGGTACCACAAATGCCTCCCGCCTTTCTCGCTCATCCGGCTTTGGTAAGAGCAGCCGAGCAAAGTATCGCTGCATTGGGATTTTGCAAAACCAAGAAAGGCTTAATCGCAACCGGCGACAGCTTTATGTGTGATCCGGAGCGGATTGCCAAAACCCGCAGCCAATTTCCGGCCATGCTGGCCGTAGAAATGGAGGGTGCCGCTATTGCGCAAAGCTGCTATATGCTACAGACGCCTTTTGTGGTGATCCGCAGTCTTAGCGACATCGCCGGCAAAGAATCGCCAGAATCCTTTGAGGCCTATCTGGAGGTGGCATCACGTAACAGCTCTGCGATGGTGCAAGAGTTGCTGACAGCCATTGGCGATTTGACTCTGTAAGCCGCGATGGCAGAATATCTGCTATATCCAGCGGCTTTGGTACTGGCTTCGTTAGTCACGGGTTTATTACTGCCCTGGCCTTTGGCATATCATCCGCTGAGTTTCTTTGCGGCATTTTGTCGTAAACTGGCGCTGAAGGTTCACCCGGACCTCAGCCGCCCAGCCAAGCAACAAAGACTATCCGGTTTACTGGCCTTACTGTTGGTACTGGCACTGCCATTGTGCTGCTGGTACGGGCTTTACCTGATGTCTGCCTGGCCACTGTTACTGGATGCGATTGTGATCCTGTGCTGTTTCAGCTGGCCAGCCTGGCGCAAGCTGGCACAAAAAGTCAGCCATAGCCTGCATAAACAACAATTAAGTCTGGCACGCAGTCAGGCACAGTTAGTGTTGCTGCGCGATACTCAGGCATTGTCTGCGATGGGGCTGGCTAAGGCCTTGCTAGAGTCGTTAGCCATGCGGTTTCAGCAGCAATTCACCTCGATCATCTTCTGGTATCTGCTGGCTGGCGCGCCAGGGGTATTGGTTTGCCGGTTGAGCCAGGTTGCCAGCCAGCAATGGTCAACAAAACTGCCGCCTAACCAGCATTTTGGTCAGGCGGCTGCGCGCTTAGCCGCCTTTTTTAATGCTCCGGCTTATTTGCTTGGTGCGGCCTTGTTCTGGCTGCAAGGGCTACGCCGGGCAACAGCAGCCACGATTCGAGCCGATGGCGAGCCTTTTAACTATGCCAAGCATCAGTTATTACGATGGCTAAGTCATACCCTGAGAGTCAGCCTCGGAGGGCCGGCACAATACGGTCACCGTACCGTACGTCGTCACCGCATACAGCAGCATTATGAACCAACAGCTGCAGATGTTAGCCGCCTACTACGGTTACTCGACTACCAGCTCTATATCCAGCTGTTTCTGCTGACCGGGCTGACTTTACTCATCACTTCTATCTGAGCTCGATGACTACAGCGCCTAACAGCAGACTGGACAAAACACGCCCGGCCGGTATATGTTGCAATACCTTATCACAAGGTGTAGCACCAACGATAAAAGCCAAGCTACCAGTCATAGGATCGTGCAGTGGTAAAATTGTTCGTCATCTTGCTATTACTGTGCTGTAGCCCCTTTACGCTGCAGGCGCAGACAACGTTATTGCCGCTGACGCCGGAGCAAGGTTTGTCGCACCGTACCGTTAAAGATTTATTAGTCGATCGGCACGGCTTTTTATGGATCGCGACCGCCGGAGGTATCAATCGCTTCGATGGCAATAAACTCACCGAGCTACACGCGCAAACGCATCGCCTGTCTGAAATCGCCTTTAATGATATTTTAGAAGACTCGCTCGGCCGACTCTGGCTAAGTGCCAATCATACAGGGCTCTACCTTTACAATGCCGAGGCCGGCACCTTCGAATTGTTTATTGCCGCACCGCGTGAACCCGGCCATCCGGTTGAATCGACTATCTTGACCTTGATTGAACAGGATCCCGATCATCTGCTGTTTGTGGTGAATCAAGCTATCTATCGACTGAAGATCAGCGATAAAAATCTGACAAAAATTTTCGATTTAGAGACACTGGGCTACCCTGCGGGCTGGATCCGGCATTTAATGTTGCAGCAGCAACAGCTGTTTATCGCAGCTTTTAACGGCGTTTTTCACCTCGATCTTAACAGCGGTGCGCACCAGTATCTGCCGCATTTGCCAGCCGGGATCACAGCACCGAGCGCAGAACAACAGCATACTAAGAATTTACTGCTGACAGAGACACATCTGTATGTCGGCACCGTCAGTGGTTTATATGCGATCGAACGTCAGGCTTTGCAACGCTTCCTGCAGCATGGCACGCCCTACCAGTCACACACCGTTTTTGCAGAGCGCAATATCTGGCAACTACGCCAACAGCTAGACGAACTCTATATCGCCACCGATCAGGGACTCTATCGCTACCAAGTCGGGATGCAAGCACCCCAGCTGATCTTGAGCTTTAGCACCAGTAATCAGACGGTCAGCGACAATACGATTATCGATGTGGTAACCGATAATAATGGCGGCTTCTGGCTGGGCAATCGCAGTGACGGGGCCTATTACTGGCATCCACAAACCGAAGCTTTCGCCAGCTGGTCGAGCCGTAATGGCTACGCTTTGAGTCACGACAGTGTAAATAGCCTGCTCAGTACGGCCAACACATTGTGGCTGGGAACTGAGAATGGTTTAAACCAGTTGCATCCGGATAGCGGCACAGTCACCCCTTTGTTGGCGAACCCGGATCCGTCACGCAATTTGCATCAGGGTAGAGTGCGCCGCGTGATAGCGCTGAACGATATCTTGTGGCTGGAAACGGCCGAAGGGATCCAGGGGCTGAATAGCCGCAGCGGTGAGCTACTGCCGTTGCCGGTTGAAATACAGGATATTTTAGGTCGTGGTGCACATTCCTTAGTGCAGTTTCAACAATCGCTACTCTTTGTGCAGCGTAAGCAGCTCTACCGCTACTGGCCTGAGCAAGGTAAACTTCAGGAACTTAGCCAGCTAACCCAGACGTTACCGATGGATTTTTTTGGCGAGTTTCTTGGTAGCGCCGATAATGGCGAAAGCCTGTTGCTAAGTAACGCCGATCAACTCTGGCGTTACACGCCCGCTAGCGAGCAGGTCGAGCTGATTTATCAGCACCCGGATTATCAGCCACAGCTCAATCGGTATGCGACCGTGATGCACCTGGCACCGTCTGGCTTACTCTGGCTTGGGATTAAAGGTGCCGGCCTCTTTGCTTTCGATCCGCAAACACTGGAGCAGCGGTACCACTTATCCGTTCAGAACAAGCTACGTAGCGATGAAATTCTGGCACTGATTACTGATCCTTACGGTGATCTTTGGTTTTCCTCCCGGCAAGGGCTGGCCCGGGTCAAAATTGCTGACTTGCAAGTGGAGTATTTCAACCGGGCCGATGGCCTGGCCTTTGATGACTTTAACCCACAGGCCGTAACGCAGTTAACGGACGGCAGACTGGCCTTTGGCGGCAAGCAGGGCGTGGTATTAGTCGACACCAGCCGGCTACAGCGCACTCAACCACCGTTACGGGTGGTTATTACCGACTTTGCGGTGCTGGCAGGGGAACAACAAGAGTTACATGGTTACCTGAATGACCGGGTCTTCAACCTCAGTGCCAAAGATACCGGCCTGCGGATCAACTTCAGCGCCATGAGTTTTCATCAAAACCATAAGCTGCGCTATCGCTATTGGTTAAATGGGCAATCACAAAGCAGTTACCCGGAGCAATCGGACAGCCAGGTATTATTTCCGCAACTATCGCCAGGCCGCTATCAGTTTAATGTGGTGGCAATCTCACCCCTTACCGGCGCGCAAAGTGAACCCGCCAGCCTGTACCTTACCATTCAACCGCCGCTCTGGCGCAGTGTACCGGCTTTACTAATTTACACTGTTTTGAGCGCCCTGTTACTCGCCTGGTTCTTACGCCGCCGCAGGCAGCAACACGCGGTGCTGCAGCAGGCTCATCAACAGGTCAGCATTAGCGAGCAGCGGCTAAACCAGGCATTATCCTCAGTTAACAGCGGCGCCTTTGAGTGGCAGGCTAGCAGCAATACGTTGGAGTCCAGCCGCTTACCCCGGATGTTGGGCACCTCGGAGCTAATGCAGCGTATTACCTACCAGCAGCATTGTTCGTTAATTCATCCGGACGATATCGCAAACTTTGAGCTGCAATGGCAGAAAGTCCTGGAACAACCCGGACAAATGTTGGATATCACCTACCGGATGCGACACCAGGATGGGCGCTGGCTCTGGTTCCGCGACCGCGGCCGGGTGACAGAGTTTAGCGCGGAGCAACAAGCACTGAAGCTGCTCGGTACCTATAGCAATATTACCGAAACCAAAGCCAATGAAGAAAAAGCACGCTTATTTGGTGAAGCCTTTCAGCAGACACGAGACTGGGTGGTTATTCTGGATACCCGGCAACGCGTCCTGGCCGCTAACCAGTCCTTTTGTCAGGCCTTTGGTGGCATAGAACCTTATTTAGACAGCCCGCGGGTACATCACCTGGGGATTAGTCTGGTAAGACGCCGCTTCTACACCCAACTGCTGAAAACCATGGCCAAAGGCGATCATTGGCAGGGCGAAGAGCAAGTGATTACGCCGGATGGCCGCGAACGGCCAACGCTGATTAATGTCAGCGCCGTCGGTGAGCAAGGTGTCAGCTTTTATGTGCTGGTATTCACTGACATTACAGCACAAAAAGTGGCAGAAGATGAGCTGCGTTATCTGGCAAATTATGATGCGCTGACCGGCTTACCAAACCGCGCCTTATTAATGGACCGGATCTTACATGGAATTGAAAAAGCCAAACGGGAAAAGCGCTCGCTGGCGCTATGCTTTATCGATCTGGATAAATTCAAGCATATCAATGATTCACTGGGGCATGACATTGGCGACCTGATGCTAAAAGAAGTAGCCAGACGCTTAAAATTGACGTTGCGGGACAGTGATACAGTAGCCCGGCTGGGTGGTGATGAGTTTGTTGTTTTACTCGAAGGCTATAAGAATAACGACAATATCAGCCATGTGGCGCGAAAGATGCTCGCCACTATTAGCGAGCCAATGCAGTTAGGCTCCGACAGCGTTGCGGTCTCGCCCAGTATCGGCATTGCGATCTATCCGGACGATGCGTTAAACGGCACCGAGTTAATGAAACACGCCGATGTCGCTATGTACCATGCTAAAGAAGCCGGCCGTAATAACTTCCAGTTCTTTATCAAAGAGATGAATGAAAAAGCTCATATGCAGCTGGCCAGAGAAACCCGCTTACGCAAGGCGATACAGCGCCAGGAGTTTATCAACTTCTACCAGCCGATTATCGACAGTCGCGAACAAAGTATTGTCGGGGTCGAGGTACTATTACGCTGGCAAAGCAGCGACGGTATGATCTCCCCGGCGGAATTTATCCCGCTGGCCGAAGAGTTACGGTTGATTGTCGAGATGACGCAACAGCTGCTGGAACGCGCCCTCTACGATATGCAGCAATGGCGCAGGGCCGGCATGAACCTGTACCTGTCAGTTAACCTGACGACCCAGCATTTAGAACAACCCGCGTTAGCAGAAAGCGTGTTGGCTTTGTTAGATAAGTATCAGCTGCCGACTGTCGCCTTACGCTTTGAAATTACCGAAAGTGCGCTAATGCGTGATCAACAAAGCGCGATTCGTACTATGCAAGCATTGAGCGATGCCGGCATTAAACTGGCACTGGATGACTTTGGTACCGGCTATTCGTCTTTGAAATATTTAAAAGAATTACCGCTGGACGCGATTAAAATTGACCGGAGTTTTGTGCAGGATATTGGTATTGACCATAATGATGAGACCATTATCGATGCCATGTTGAGCATGGCTGGCAGCCTTGGTATGTATTGCGTCGCGGAAGGGGTAGAAACCGAGCAACAGCTGGCGTTTTTTAATAAACGCGACTGTTATTTAATTCAGGGATTCTTATTCAGCAAACCCTTACCGGCGGCTGAGCTGCTGGCGTTATTACAATCAGAGCAATTTGCGCCTACGTCAAACCGCGATAATGACAACTGGCAGCTATAAGTCACCGGTTGCCGCAGCCTTAAGCTTTTTGCTGACAATCGTTTTATAATAGCGGGCCCTGATCATTCCGGACTCCACATGACTCCGCATCTCGTTAAAGGCGCCCTGCTGTTATTACTGGCTGAAGCTTGCTTTGCCGGCATTGGCGCTATCGTCAAATTTACCAGCGCGACCGCCACTGAAGCTCAGGTGGTGTTCTTCAGGAATTTCTTTGCGTTGCTGCTGATGCTGCCGTTTTTGTTTAAACACGGTTTTAGCCTGCTGAAAACAAAGCGTTGGTATCTGCACGCCAGCCGGGCACTAACCGGCATTATTTCAATGTACTGTTTTTTCTATGTGCTGGCCCGCTTGCCACTGGCACAAGGTATGTTGGTGTTATTACTGTCGCCTTTTGTGGTGCCAATTATCGCCCGCTTCTGGCTAAAAGAGCGACCGTCGCGCATCACGCTGGCCGGTATTGTGCTTGGTTTTGCCGGCGTGGTGCTGGCGCTGCCTACCCCAGACCCCAACCTGAATATCATTTTATTGGTGGCTCTGGCCTCAGCCATTCTGGTCGCTGTGACCAAAACCACTATTCGCTATATGTCTGATACCGAACCGGCGGTACGCATTGTGTTTTATTTTTCTCTACTCACTGCAGTACTGTCAGCAATCCCCGTGCCCTTTTACTGGCAACCACTTAACAGCGGCGTCTGGCTGGCGTTTTTGGGTATGGGTGTACTGGCGGCCATTGGGCAACTGGCGATGACCCGTGCCTATGCCATAGCACCGGCCAGTGATATTGGCATGTGGACTTACAGCAGTGTGATCTTTGCCGGCGCCTTTGGTTACCTGTTCTGGCAGGAGCCCATCACCATGAGCTGGGCTGCCGGGGTGCTGGTGATTTTCTACGCCGGTTATATCACGACACGGCAGCGCTTACTCTGAATGGAATACTTTCGTGCACTGCTCTGGTACTGCGTGATAAGACAGGCTAAAATACGCTCCCTTTTTTACAGGCGACAACACAGGCAAGAATAATGGGTAAGAAGCTGCATATTAAAACCTGGGGCTGCCAGATGAACGAATATGATTCATCGAAAATGGCGGACCTGCTGGATGCCACACATGGCTACACGCTGACCGAAGAGGCAGAAGAAGCTGATGTGATCTTGCTGAATACCTGTTCGATTCGTGAAAAGGCTCAGGAAAAGGTGTTTCATCAGTTGGGGCGTTGGCGGCCACTGAAAGAGAAGAATCCAGAGCTGATTATCGGTGTCGGCGGCTGCGTGGCATCACAGGAAGGTAGCGCCATCCGTGAGCGGGCGCCCTTTGTCGATATCGTATTTGGCCCCCAAACCCTGCACCGCCTGCCAGAGATGATCAATGCCGTGCGCGGTGATCGTTCGCCTGTGGTCGATGTCTCCTTCCCGGAAATCGAGAAATTTGACCGTCTGCCAGAGCCAAAGGCCGAAGGTCCGACTGCTTTTGTCTCCATTATGGAAGGCTGCTCGAAATACTGTACCTTCTGCGTGGTGCCCTATACCCGCGGTGAAGAAGTCAGCCGGCCACTGGACGATGTATTATTTGAAATTGCCCAATTAGCCCAGCAAGGGGTGCGTGAGGTCAACCTGCTGGGGCAGAACGTTAATGCCTATCGTGGTGCCACCCATGATGGCGGTATTTGTCATTTCTCCGAATTACTGCGCTTAGTTGCCGCCATCGACGGCATTGACCGTATTCGTTATACCACTTCGCATCCGGTAGAATTTACTGACGATATTATCGAAGTGTATCGCGATGTGCCGGAGTTGGTCGACCATTTACATTTACCGGTACAATCAGGTTCCGATCGGGTGTTAAACCTGATGAAACGCGGTCACACCGCACTGGAATACAAAGCCCAGATCCGTAAATTGAAGAAAATCCGTCCGAATTTAAGTATGTCATCGGATTTTATTATCGGCTTCCCGGGTGAAACTGATGAAGATTTCCAGGCGACGATGGACTTGATCCAGGCAATCGGTTTCGACATGAGCTTTAGTTTTATCTACAGCGCCCGTCCCGGCACCCCTGCCGCCGATTTACCGGATGATGTTAGCGAAGACACCAAAAAACAGCGGCTGTATATCCTGCAAGATCGCATTAACCAGCAAGCCCTGAAAATTGCCCGGGGTATGTTAGGCACCGAGCAACGTATTCTGGTGGAAGGCCCATCGAAGAAAAACATTATGGAGTTGACCGGTCGCACTGAGAATAATCGTGTCGTTAACTTCGAAGGTTCGCCACAGATGATTGGTCAGTTTGTTGACGTGCTGATTACCGATGTATTTAGCAACTCGCTGCGTGGCACCTTGTTGCGTACCGAGCAGGAGATGGACCTGCGCCGCCAGACCGCACCGGCGCAAATTCTGGCGCGCCAGCCAAAAACAGACGAACTGGGTGTAACAGCTTATGTTCCCTAAGATGATTGCCTGAACCATTAGAGAGAGCAAGTTTGAACAGCGACAGTAGCAGTATTGAATTACAACTTGAGCCTGCCGACCACCGGCGGCTCACCCTACTCTGTGGTCCTTACGACGACAACCTGCAGCACCTGGAACGCCGGTTACTGGTGCAAATCAGTCACCGCGCCAATCTGGTCCGGATTGAAGGACCTGAGCCCAACATTGACGCTGCCGCACTGATTATTCGTGAACTCTATCAATTAACGCTGAATGCCCAGCAACAGCCGCAAGCCATTAGTCCGGAGCAAGTACACCTGACGATTAGCGAACACTTTGATATTCAGTATCAGGGGCAGGAAGGCACGCGGCGCGAATTCGCGTTAAAAACCAAAAAAGGCTTGATCAAACCCCGTAACCCTAATCAGGCGGCTTATGTCGCCAACGTATTGCAGCATGACGTTAGCTTTGGCATAGGCCCGGCCGGTACCGGTAAAACCTACCTGGCAGTCGCCTGTGCGGTGGATGCGCTGGAGAGTGGTCAGGTCAAACGCATAGTGTTAACCCGCCCGGCGGTTGAAGCGGGCGAAAAACTGGGTTTTTTACCCGGTGATCTGGCGCAGAAAGTCGACCCCTATTTACGCCCGCTGTACGATGCGCTGTTTGAAATGCTGGGTTTTGAAAAAGTTGAAAAGTATCTCGAACGTGGCGTGATTGAGATTGCGCCGCTGGCCTATATGCGCGGCCGCACCCTGAATGACGCCTTTATTATTCTGGATGAAAGTCAAAACACCACCATCGAACAGATGAAAATGTTTTTAACGCGGATCGGTTTTAGTGCCAAAGCAGTCATTACCGGCGATGTGACCCAGGTCGACTTGCCGCGCGGCCAATACTCAGGCTTAAAGCATGCCATTGATGTGCTTAGTGCTGTGCCGGAAATCAGTTTTAACTTCTTTAATGCCAAAGATGTGGTACGCCACCCGATAGTACAACGTATTGTGATGGCCTATGAGGCCTACGAAGCGGCCCATCCAAAAACCGATGAGCCAACCCGGAACGGGAGTCGGCGATGAGCATCATCCTGGATTTGCAACTGGCCAGCAGTGCCAGTGATCTGCCTGACGTCACACAATTTCAACGCTGGCTGCAAGCGGCGATTCTGCCGTTTCAGGATGAAGCTGAAGTCACTATCCGGATCGTCGATGAGCCGGAAAGTCAGCAACTTAATCTGCAATACCGTGGCAAAGACAAAGCCACTAATGTCTTGAGTTTTCCCTTTCAGTGTCCACCGGGCATAGAGCTGCCATTACTGGGTGACTTGGTGATTTGTGCCGGCGTGGTCCGTGCTGAAGCCGCTGAGCAAAATAAGCCATTAGCTGCACATTGGGCACATATGGTCGTGCACGGTTGCTTGCATTTATTGGGATTTGACCATATAAATGACGCTGATGCTGAACAGATGGAAGCAGAGGAAATTCAAATCCTGCAACAGCTTGGCATCAGCAATCCTTATTTACTGGATGATATCTGATCTTGGCAGAGCACATCCGATGTTCAATTCTTTACGGAGTTAAAGTTCACTAATGAGTGACGACAATCCCCACTCTAGTCGCGGTTCTGCGCCGCGTAGCTGGTTAGAACGTATCGCCAGTATTTTCAGCGCAGAGCCTCAGGATATTTCTGATCTGGAAGATATTATCAGTGAAGCTGCCATCCGCGAGCTAATAGATACTGATACCAAAAATATGCTGCAAGGCGTGCTGGACGTGTCAACGATGCGCGCCAGAGACATTATGATCCCGCGCTCGCAAATGGCTACTCTGGACATCGAGCAACCGCTGGCAGAGTTATTGCCCATCCTGTTAGAAAATAATCATAGCCGTTATCCGGTCGTCAACGAAGACAAAGATCATATTGAAGGCATTTTGATCGTTAAAGATCTGCTGCAATATGCGCTGGATCCGAATAGCGCAGACTGGCAGTGGCGAGATTTAGTGCGGCCTGCGGTAATTATTCCGGAGAGTAAGCGGGTGGATGCACTACTGCGCGAGTTCCGGCAAAAACGCTATCATATGGCGATAGTGGTGGACGAATATGGTGGTGTTTCCGGCTTATTGACGATTGAAGATATCCTGGAACAAATCGTTGGTGAGATTGAAGATGAACACGACGATGAAGAAGAGAACGATATCAAGAAAATGGCGTCACGGGTGTTTCAGGTCAGTGCCTTAACTCCGCTGGATGAATTTAACGAAACCTTTGGCACGCAGTTCGATGAAGAAGATGCCGATACCATTGGCGGTATAGTGTTGCATGCCTTTGGCCATATGCCGACCCGCGGCGAGAGCATTACGCTTGGCAACCTGACGTTTAAAGTCAGCAAAGCCAATAGCCGGCGACTGATGCAATTACAGGTGGTGCGCGCGGCCGAGTCGGAAGCAGAAGGAAACTGAAGATACTGCGCCTGAACTTAAACCCCTGGCTGCAGGGCGCGATACTGGTGGTACTAGGGTTACTTAATACTCTGGCATTTGCGCCCTATACCTTGTGGTGGCTACCTTTCTTAACACTGGTCGGGTTGAGCCTTGCTATTGCCAACAGTCCAAGCCCGCGTCAAGCGGCCTGGTATGGTTTTTGTTATGGTCTCGGCTGGTTCGGACTCGGCATTAGCTGGGTTCATGTCAGCATCGACCAATTCGGAGGCTTACCCTTAATCGCCAGCCTGGGGTTGATGGCCCTGCTGGTGTCTTATCTGGCATTGTTCCCGGCTTTGGCTGCTTGGCTGAGCCGTCGTTTACTCGGAAGCTTACCCTTGCCCCTGCTACTGCTGGCCAGTTGGACCTTTAGCGAGTGGCTGCGTAGTTTCTTGCTCACTGGCTTCCCCTGGTTATCACTTGGTTATAGTCAAACCGATTCCTGGCTACGACACTATGCACCTTTAATCGGTGAAATTGGTATCAGCGCCATCCTAATCTGGGTGGCGGCCAGTATCGCGAATGTACTGGCGCCGGCGTCCAAGCTCAACCGACTCACGCCTTTACTGCTCAGCGCCATTTTACTGTTTGCTGCCCCCTGGCTCAGTGCCGTCAAAGGCTGGCAGTACAGTAACCAGCAGCTGAGTGTATTACTGGTACAAGGTAATGTGCAGCAGGAACTTCGCTGGGTACCGGAACAAGAATGGCCGACCATGTTGAAATATTTGGATCTGACCCGGCCACACCTGAGTGCTCATCAGTTGGTGATTTGGCCGGAGGCCGCGGTGCCCCGCATTGAGCCGCTGGCCGATGATTTTCTGGAAAATCTTGATAAGTCTGCATTTTATAGTGATACCGCCATCATTACCGGCATAATCGACTACAACCTGCGTACCCAGGAAGCCTGGAACAATTTAATCGTGCTGGGTAAACAAACGCCGGATGCCGATAGTGGCCATTACTTTCATGGTCATGCAAACCGCTTTAGTAAACATCATTTGCTACCCATTGGCGAGTTTGTACCCTTTGAAAGCTTTTTACGGCAATTAGCGCCGATCTTTGATTTGCCGATGAGTTCTTTTAACCGCGGCAGTTATGTGCAGCCAAACCTGCAAGCCAATGGCATTCAGTTATTGCCAGCGATTTGTTTTGAGATCGCCTTCCCATCACAAATCCGTGCCAATCTGACCGGCGAAACCCAGCTATTGCTAACGGTGAGTAATGATGCCTGGTTCGGCGATAGTATCGGTCCACACCAGCACTTACAAATCGCCCGGATGCGGGCGCTGGAGTTCGGTTTGCCACTGTTGCGCGCTACTAATAACGGCATTACCGCCACCATTGATGCCGATGGCCGCATCAGAGAGCGCGCACCACAGTTTACTGAAGCGGTGCTAAGCGACACCCTGCAATTGACGCAGGCTAAGACGCTCTATAGTCAGTTAGGTAATATGCCGTTATTTAGCTTTAGTACTTTGCTACTCGTTTTCGCCCTGTTCCGCCACTGGCGCATTAACCGTTAAACTAGGCTCAGCCTCACTATACTGCTACTCCAGCTATTTTTATCTTGTACCTGCTTTGCTAATTGCTTTTTCTAGCTGTTCGTGTCAAAACTAGTCCTGCAAGCTATTTTGCGATAAAGCGCACAATAAGCGCGATTAAAATTATAAGGTCTTTGACCAATACCACAGCAGTGAAGGAACTCTCATGAAAAAAAACCACCTTACTCCCCTGGCGTTGGCAACGCTGGTTGCGCTGGGCTTAACCGGTCAGGCGGTCGCTTCAGATCGTTATGTTATTCAGGTTGATAATGATAAGAAAGGCATAGTGAAGGCACTGGCGGTGCAACTGGGCGGCGAAATTAACGTCGACTCTGATGGCTTTATTGCTGCTACCTTCAGCGGTAAAGATCTGGCAGAGGTTAAGGGCCTGCTGCGTAATCCGCATATCAAACTGATTGAAGAAGATGCCAAACGCTACCCGTTGGCCTTATATAATGATACCGCCGGCGATCCGACGACACAGCAGTTAACGCCTTACGCTTATTTTCAATCACAAGCGCACCAAACGCCGTTTAACCTGAGCACGTCGCCAAAAGTGTGCGTAATTGACTCAGGTATCGCCCGCGATAGCGGTGAGACCGGTGGTTACAATGCTGATTTTGATTGGGGTAGCATCAGTGGTACCAGTAACTCAGGTACCGGTGACTGGTTCCGCGATGGCGGCCCGCATGGCACCCACGTGGCCGGTACTATCGGTGCGGCAGATAATGGTTTTGGCGTGATCGGTATGGCACCAGGCACACCGATGCACATTATTAAAGTCTTTAATGATAGTGGCTGGGGCTACTCGTCTGACTTAGCCCATGCCGCAAATCTGTGTGCACAAAATGGTGCCAAGGTAATTAATATGAGTCTGGGTGGCGGTCGCGCCAACAGCACCGAAGAAAACGCCTTCATTAATTTTACCAATAATGGTGGTTTGGTGCTGGCGGCAGCAGGTAACAGCGGCAACACGACCCGCTCCTACCCGGCCGGTTATACCTCTGTGATGATGATTGGCGCTAATGATGCCAACGATCAAATTGCCACCTTCTCACAATACCCATCCTGTACCTCTGGTACCGGCAGAAAACAGACGATTAACGAAGGTCTGTGTGTTGAAGTTACCGCCGGTGGTGTCGATACATTGTCGACTTATCCGGCAGGTGGTGCCGCTTTTGCAGCCTTAACCGCAAACAACACCGGCTATGCTGCTTCGGCTATGGAAAATACCGGCGATGCCGCAGGCAATACCTACTTTATGGGGCTGGCAACCAGCACGAACAGCGCGGCTGCCGGTAAAATCTGTGTGATCGACCGCGGTACCATTTCCTTCTACGATAAAGTACGTAACTGCGAATTGTCCGGCGGTATTGGCGCGATTTTGATCAACAATGAACCGGGTATGTTGTACGGTACTCTGGGTACCAGCAACCAAACCAGCATTCCGGCTGTGGGTGCTGCGTTAGAAGATCGTAGTGCTCTGTTAGCGGCAACCTCGGCGAGTATCAGTATTGGCGCGTCAGACTACGGTTATATGAGTGGGACTTCAATGGCAACGCCGGCAGTAGCAGGTCTGGCCGCGCGCTTATGGTCGAGTTTCCCACAATGTACCGGCACCCAAATCCGTAACGCCTTAAAAGCGACCGCGGTTCGCCCGGCAAATGGCGATGTGGTGAAGTTCGGTAAAGGTATTGTTAAGGTGAAAGCTGCGCATGATTACCTGACTACCTACGGTTGTGCCGGCGCAGGTTCTGGCGGCGGTGATACTGGCGGTGGTGGTAGTACCTGTAAAGGTAAAAAGTGTAGCTGATCTTTGAACTAATGATGAGCTAAGAAAGCCGCGATATCGCGGCTTTCTGTTTTTAACTATTATTCTTCGCTACTACCATTCACCAGCTCGGCAATCTCCGCCAAACGCAACAACGCCCGGCCATTAACTGACTTTTTCGGATACTGACCACGGCTATTCCGCTCACCGGCGACTTCACCGGTTAACAGCTCCAACGCCTGATCCACGGTTTTGACGGTGTAAATATGGAACTGCCCGGCGGCAACCGCAGTCACCACATCCTGATCCAACACCAGATTCAACTGATTGCTAGCCGGAATAATCACCCCTTGCTCACCAGTCAGACCACGCGACTGACAAAGCCGGAAGTAGCCTTCAATTTTTTCATTCACGCCGCCTATTGCCTGTACCTGACCATATTGGTTAATCGAGCCGGTTACCGCCAGGCTTTGCTTAATGGGAATTTCGGTAATCGCCGAGATCAGGGCGCACACTTCGGCCAATGAGGCGCTGTCGCCATCAATATGGCCATAAGATTGTTCCATCGCGATATTCGCGCTTAACGTCAGCGGGAAATCACGGGCATATTTCGCCCCTAAATAACCGGTTAATAACAGCACCCCTTTCGAGTGGATCGCTTTACCCAGCTCCACTTCACGTTCAATATCGACGACCCCGCTGGAGCCGGCGAATACTGTAGCGCTGATCCGTGCCGGCGTACCAAAAGCCGTATCGCCAATTTCCAACACTGTCAGACCGTTAATTTTCCCCACTGCCAATCCATCGGTATCAATAAGAATATGACCTTCCTGAATATCCTCTAAAAAGGCTTCACTGATCCGGCCGGTACGATATTTTTTGCCTGCCAAGGCTTGACGGACATGCGCACTGGTCAGTTCATCGGCTTGCTGCTGTCTGGCATAAAAACAGGCCTCACGCACCAACTCCAACACATCAGCAAAGCGCGCTGATAATTTGCGTTGATGCTCTGCCTGACGAAAGCTGAATAGCAGTAGCTGTTGCAAACCACAGCTGCTCAACTTTTGTAAGCCCATTTCCTGCAATTGCAGCTGAATTTGCGCCGTCATATCGGTCAGGGTTTGCGGTAAAAAGGGTAAATAGTGTTCAAAATCCGCCAATACCCGAAACAGCTCGTTGAACTCGTCATCAAAATCCTGCACCAGATAGTAAAGATCGCGCGATCCCAGCAGTACTACTTTTACATTTAACGGAATAGCCCGAGGTGTGATAATAGTAGAGTTAGTGACGGCATGGTCACTGAGCGTATCAATCACTACTTCACCCGCCTTTAACGCCAGTTTCAGCGCATCCCAAACTGCCGGCTGGCTCAATAACCGATCCGCATCCAGGATCAGATAACCGCCATTGGCTTTATGCAAAGCGCCGGGACGGATCATCCGATAGTTGGTATAGAGTGAACCGCCGGCTGAACTGTATTCAACCCGGCCAAACAAATTGCCATAACTGGGGTTAGGTTCAAAAATGATCGGCGCACCCGACATCGTTTCATGGTGTACCAGCACATTAGGCACAAACTCTTCAATAAAGATTTCACGGCTAACCGGCTCTTCACCTTTATCGTTTTTATCCGCCTCAGATTCGTCCGGTAACAACTCCATCACGGCCTTAACCAGTTCCGGACGCATTTCGCGCAGATACTTTAACACCCCTAATTCCGCATTATAGTGGTGCTCTAATTTTTTCAGCATCGGCTTAATCGCCTGCTCGATGGTATCTTTTCGCAAGGCCCGCAGATTTTCGGATAATTCACGTTTCCACTGCGGTAATTCCAGCAGCTGCTCATTGAGAATGGTTTCTAGCTCTGATACCAAGTCATAGAAATACTGACGCTGCTCTTCGGTTAACTTTGAAAACTCCTGATCATCCAAGGGTTTGCCGTCAATGATCGGTGAAAAGCTTACCGCACCGTTTTCTTCGTAAAGCACCACCTGCTTTTCCAGCGCTTTCTTCTCTACCTGCTCGATCGCCTGCTCATAGCGCTCATCAAAGGCGCGGTGAATCGCTTTCTTCTTACGTTGATAGCCCGGGTTATCAAAGGCTGCCGGAAAGGTATCCAGCAAGTCATCAATCAGGGCCTCCAACTTCTTAACCAGCACACGCCCTTCACCCGGCAATAAGCGTAGCGTGTTCGGCACCCGCTCATCGTCAAAATTATTCAGGTAGCACCATTCTTCCGGGGTCGCTTTTTCACTGGCGGCCAGCTGCAAAATTTCCTGCACCAACGTAAAGCGTCCCAATGCCGGCTCCCCCATTACATAGAGGTTGTAGCCCGGCATATCCATACCAATCGCAAATTCCAGGGCGGTACGGGCGCGGTCCTGACCAATAAAAGCAGCAGGCAAAATCGGCTGCGCTAAAATGCCGGTTACTAATGCAGTATCGAGTTGTGGGCCAAGTTGTGCCGGCACCAGTGCCAGCTGTTGCTCAAGTTGCGTCATCTATTGCCTTAAGGGTCAAATCAATCTGCCGGTATAGTAACAAAAAGCATCAACCTGTGCTGCTGCCGGTTAAAGTTTTCCGTGCTTGCGCCGATAAGATTAAAAGCGAAACAATTTTAAGATCGGAGTAACAGATGAACGAGCGTGATTGCCTGCAAAAAATCCGTAACCTGGGGGTACGCCTGCAGGAGCTGGAGCTGGCCAGACCGCAGCCGGGCAAATCCTATACTTCGGTAGCACTGGATTTCTTATTTAAAGAACATCAGTTGGAACGACCAGCAGGTGCACCACTGGATCATACGCTGCGCACTCTTGGTAAAGCGCTGATGGAGCGGCATCAGCTGAAATTTCAGCGCCTGGATGCCTCGGCCATTGTGGATTACTTCTGTCGTTATTACCGGGTGCATTAACAACCACCTAAATCGGGCGTCAAGCCAGACTGACGTCCGTCCTGTCATGTCATGTCGCCAACGGTTTAGACCACATCGACTTCCCTGAAACGCGTTTCTGTATTAGTATTAATCCATACCTAGTCCGCTTTGTTGTCAGCGCGGGCCTTTTGCAATACACCGTTATGCTGGAGATAATACAATGAACAAACTTAATAAAGCCCAATTGACTCTCGCTTTGGGTGCCATAACCTTGGCATCTGGCAGTGCCCTGGCGGATAGCAACCCGTTTCAGGCGCAGCAACTGAGTATGGCCTATCAAGTGACCACCCAGGACAATACCGGGGTTAAAGTTAAGGTAAAAGAGCAAGCCACCGATAAAGCCAAAGAGATGAAATGCGGTGAAGGCAAATGCGGTGCCGAAATGCAGCAAAAAATGGCGGATGCCAAAAAGCAGGCTGCCGACAAAGCCAAAGAAATGAAATGTGGCGAAGGTAAATGCGGTGAAGGCAAGTGCGGTGCCGAAATGCATAACGCCGATGCCAAAGCTAAGGCCGCTGAAGCTAAAGCTGCCGGTCAGGAAAAAGCCGCTGACGCCAAGAAAAAAGCCAGTGATAAAGCCAAAGAAATGAAGTGTGGCGAAGGTAAATGCGGCTCTCTCTAACGCCAAATGAAACCACTCGCTCACTTTAGTAGCAGCAGCGCAGGCCTTGGCCTGCGCCGCGAATTGCTGCCAGAACTGTTAGCAGATAAGCCGGCTATCATCGATTTCTTTGAGGTTGCACCGGAGAACTGGTTACCTTATGGCGGTAAACTGGCGAAAGACTTTCGGCAACTGACCGAACGCTATGCGTTTTTTTGTCATGGCCTGTCGTTAAATATTGGTGGGCCGGATCCGCTGGATCTGGATTTTTTGCAGCAGTTAAAACACTTTCTCGACCAGCATCAGATCCTGTGCTATAGCGAACATCTGAGCTATTGTGCTGCCGACGGTCATCTGTATGACCTGATGCCGATCCCCTTTACTGAGGAAGCGGTACATTATGTGGCGGCACGGATTAAACAGGTGCAGCAGATCCTGGAGCGGCCGTTGATTATCGAGAATGTCTCCTACTATGCTGCGCCAGCACAGCAATTAACTGAGCTGGAATTTCTGTTGGCGGTGCTTACGGAAGCAGACTGCCCGCTGCTACTGGACGTCAATAATATCTATGTCAATTCCATCAACCATGGCTACGATGCCGGTGCCTTTTTAGCAGCCATGCCAAGCGAGCGCATTGCCTACTACCATATTGCCGGACACTACCAGCAAGCGGCCGACTTACTGATTGATACCCATGGCGCTGCCATTCCTGATCCGGTTTGGCAATTGTTGCGTCTTAGCTATCAGCAGCATGGTGTAAAACCTACCTTGTACGAGCGGGACTTTAATATCCCGCCGCTGGCCGACCTTTGCCAGGAACTGTCGCAGATTAAGCAGTTGCAGCAACTTGCCAGCCCGAGACCAGCCGCAGTATGACTGAGCCTACAACCCCTAACTTACAGCAAACCCAACTGGCGTTTGCCCGGGCCATTCGCCACCCCCAAGAGCCCTATGCGGAGCAGACGGTGCCGACAGCACGGCTACAGATCTATCAGCAGCTGTTTTTTAATAACGTCAGCGGCTTTATCGATAATGCCTTCCCGGTACTCAGCACCCTGTATCACCCCGATGCCTGGCTAAGCCTGAAACAACGCTTTTTTGCCGATCATCGCTGTCACTCGCCCTATTTCTTGCATATTGCCCAGCAATTTGTCGATTTCCTGCAGCAATATCAGCCCGCTGCCGCTGATCCGCCCTTTCTGGCCGAGCTGGCACATTATGAGTGGGCGGAACTTTATGTTGGCACTCTTCCTGCCGAACCGGCGCCAGCAATCAATGCCGGTCAGTTACAACGTGTGGCGCTGAAACTTACCGCAGCCAGCCTGCTGACGGTATATCAGTATCCGGTACAGCAGATAAGCCCGGCATTTCAGCCGACTGAGCCCAGCAATGCGCAGGCATTTTTTATCTATCGCGATTACCAGGATGAAGTGATTTTTCTGCAACTTAATCAGGCCAGTCTGCTGCTACTGCATCAACTGGCAGAGCAACCCGGCCAGACTTTAACGCAACTTTGCCAGCAACTGACGACGCATCTACCGACCTACACTGCCACGCAGCTGGCTGACTTTGCCTTGCCGCTGTTCAGTGAACTGGCAAGCGCCGGTGCGCTGCAAGCCGCGAGCTAACATCCTGCTAAACCATTAACTGAAATCTAAGCAGCAAACATCAACACGCCCTCATGTAATCGGCATTATTTTGTCGTAATCGGCAAATATTTCACCCAATTTAGATAGCCAGACGTCTAAATAGCTGTATACTTAGCGCATCATGTTTTGGAGTCACCCGATTATGGCCTTATCATTAGCAGACAAAATCAGTATCCCCAGTCAGGGCGTCTATCTGATTGGTACCACACCACCGAAAGCCGGTACTGATAGCGATAAAACACGGCGTATTGCCCGTAAGCTGCTGGCACGGCTACAGGAAGTCGAATATGACGGCCTGATTATTTACGATATTCAGGATGAAAGCAGCCGGGTACAGGCCGAGCGCCCTTTTCCGTTTCACAGTACCCTGGATCCTCGTCAATATAGCCAGTTACTCCATGAACTCTCTTCGCTGGATGTCATTACTTATAAAAGCGTGGCGCAGCGGGACGCCAGCGAGCTACAGCACTGGTTAACCGAAACCGCTGATAGTTATCAGCTAAAGAATCTGGTGCTGGTAGGAAGCCCCTCTTCGCATGGCAAGATCAAACTAAGTTTACCGCAAGCCTACCAGCAGCTGGCCGCGCATCCAGTATCTTACTTCCTCGGCGGTGTGGCTATTGCTGAACGTCACGCCAAAAAAGGCGATGAGCATCTGCGCTTGATTGATAAAGCCAAGCAGGGTTGTGAGTTTTTTATCTCACAAGCCGTATACAACGCCCAGGCGACCATTGATTTGATTACCAGCTATGCCCGCAGCTGCAAGCAGCAGGGCTTAACGCCAAAACGGCTGATCCTGACTTTTACCCCGTGCGGCAGTGAACAAACATTAGATTTTATGCAGTGGCTGGGCATCTCAGTGCCGCAGGCTTCACGCTACCGGATTTTGGATGCGGAAAACCCGCTAAATGAATCGATCAAGATATGTCGCGACAATCTGACGCAAATCTTAACCCACTGTGCGGATCTAGAGGTGCCACTGGGCTTAAACGTGGAAAGTCTGACTAACCGTAAGGAAGAAATCGATGCCTCGATCCGTTTGTTCCGGTTGTTAAAGGCGCTGATGGAATTACATCTGGCGGAAAAGCAGGTCGCTTAAGCGACCTGTCGTGTCCGAAAAAACTAAGCTTAACGCTTAACTCAGTTTAGGTGCATCGTAGTTGGCTGGCTCGTCCGTATAAATACAGACATTCCACCGTGCCGCCAGCCCATTTTCCGCCAGACAATATTGTTCAAAAAAGGCTTTAATTTCGGCGCGTTGGCAATGCGCTTCAAAGCTGGCTAAATCGGCCCAGATTTCATTAAAAGCAATCGGGAAACTCTCACCATCAGCAAAAGGACTCTGGATCTGCCGGGTCACCACATACTGCAAACAGCCGTCTTCCCGCAACGTATTAGGTTCTAAGCTTTGCAACACCTTAAATAACTCAGCTTCTTTACCGGCTTTTGGCAGAAACTGTGCCACACAATAGACTTTCTTTGACATCACGCTACTCTTTATCTTTATGGCAATAGCCAGTAATTACCGTAACACTAACATTGAGCAGCGGGCTTTACTCAGCATCGCCGTGGTGGTGCTACCCAGAATAAACTGCCGGATCCGCGAATGGCCGTAGGCGCCCATCACCAGCAGATCAATGACCTGTTCCTGCTGATACTGATGCAAAGCCTCGTCCGGCTCACCGACCACTAACGCGGTACGGGTATCAAAACCGGCCAGCGTTAGCACACTGGCGGCTTCGGCCAGCTGTTTTTCGGCTTGTTCGCTGGGTACTGCGGCCATCACCAGATGCACCGGTAGGCCACGACACAGCGGACTGGCGGCCAACATTTCCAGACTCTTTTGCGCAATAGCACTGCCATCATAGGCCAGCATCACCCGCTTTGGCGCGTGAAAACGCTGCTGCGTCAGTAAAATAGGCTTTTGCATACTGCGGATAATCATCTCAATATGCATCCCCAGTTGCCCATGCGCATCGGTACTGCTTAAGCCACGCTTACCCAATACCAATAACCGGGTTTCCTCCTGCAGTGCCTTTAATGATTCCAGTAACGGACCGTGCCGCATCACTTCGCTGATCTCAGCGACTGCGGCGGCCGCCGCCCGGGCATGTGCCGCATCCAGAATATGATGGCCACGCTGCAATGCCAGCTTGCTGTGTTGTTCATCCAACTCTGCCAGTTGTTGCAGTAACACTTCCTGCGATCCCAAGCCAATACTGCCACTTAAATCCGGCGTCTGGGTATGTATTGCACGATCAATCACATGCACCAGGCTAAGCGGTGCTGTCAGAGCTTTTGCCGCCCAGATTGCGCCATCACAGACCGCCTCGGCATAAGGCGAGGCATCAATACAGGCAAATACGTTTTTGGTCATGACAGCTCCTTAATGTCCCATCAGCTTACCGACTGCATCGGGTTGTTGATGCACTGCAAATTTATCAACTAAAGTGGCACTGGCTTCATTCAGCCCCAGTAGCTCCACCATGGTACCTTCACGGCGAAACTTTAGTACCACCTTATCTAGTGAGCTTACCGCAGTAATATCCCAAAAATGTGCCCGGCTCAGATCGATCTGCACCTTATCCAGTGCCTCTTTAAAGTCAAAGGCAGTAACAAATTGCTCAGCCGAGGTAAAAAATACCTGCCCTACCACCTGATAATGCCGCTCGCGGCCACCGGCTTGCAAATTGGAACCGATATACAGGATCTGCCCCACTTTATTGGCGAAAAACAAGGCACTGAGTAACACTCCCAGCAGTACACCATAGGCCAGATTGTGTGTAAAGACCACGACAACGACTGTCGCGACCATCACGATACTGGAGCTCAGTGGATTCTTGCGTAAATCACGCACCGAACTCCAGCTAAAGGTACCAATTGACACCATCACCATCACTGCCACCAGCGCCGCCATCGGGATCATGCCGACATAGTCACTTAAAAACACAATAAACAGCAGCAAGAAAATACCGGCCAGTAGGGTCGAGAGGCGGGTGCGGCCACCGGATTTCACATTAATCACCGACTGCCCGATCATGGCACAACCTGCCATACCGCCGAGTAGACCAGAGCCAATATTGGCAATCCCCTGCCCAACACATTCCCGATTCTTATCGCTGCTGGTATCGGTCAAATCATCAACAATGGTGGCGGTCATCAGTGACTCGAGTAAGCCCACCACGGCTAGCGCCAACGCATAAGGGAAGATAATTTTTAGCGTGTCCAGATTTAACGGCACGTCCGGCCATAAAAAGACTGGTAAGCTATCAGGCAGCTCACCCATATCGGCGACAGTACGCAGATCGAGCTGGAAATAAACGGCGATAGCGGTTAACACCACTATACACACCAGAGGGGATGGAATGGTTTTGGTGACATAAGGAAACAAATAGATAATGGCCAGGCCCGCCGCGGTCATGCCATACACCAGCAAGGTACCGTGTTGCCCAGTTAATTCAGGTAACTGCGCCATAAAAATCAGGATCGCCAGCGCATTCACAAAGCCGGTAACCACAGAGCGTGACACAAAACGCATCAGCTCGCCCAGCTTTAATACACCAAACAGGATTTGTAGTAACCCGGTTAATAAAGTTGCGGCTAATAAATATTCCAGGCCATGTTCCCGCACCAGCGTAATCATCAGCAGCGCCATGGCGCCAGTCGCCGCCGAAATCATCGCCGGCCGCCCACCGGCAAAGGCGGTAATCACCGCGATACAAAAAGAGGCATACAGGCCGACCTTAGGATCAACGCCAGCAATAATCGAAAAGGCGATCGCTTCAGGAATTAAGGCCAGCGCGACCACCAGTGCGGATAGCACATCGCCGCGTACATTAGAGAACCAGGTTTGGCGTAAGGAATTTAACATAGAGCATCCAACAAGAGTCTGACAGTATCGATAACAACAAAATGGCAGTTGCCTGTCGGCAGTGACTTTACTGTTACCACAGAAATGGCTGCCGGTAGCGACCAGCGAACAACAGCTTTTTCGCTTTAGTGCGTAACAGACATAAAAAATAACTGCACCAGGCAAATTATCCAGATATTGCGTTATTTACACCGGCCAACCCTCGTTGTATTTCAATTAATTAGAACGGATTTTTCTGATGCAGCTCTGATCGGATAGCAAGAAAGTGCAGCAGATTTTAGCAGTTTTAACGACTAAAAACGAATAAAACATGCCGTTAGCTAATTAAAGCGTGGCAAATCTAGGCCGCAGCCAATTATCTTCTTTGTAGCGATTAAGCGTGCTACCAGTCTGCTATACCGGCAAGCCATCGCGGAAAAATTGTACGCCACCACAATGGCTGCAGCATAACAGTTCTGCCGGATGGGTATAATCGATACTTTGCTGACATTGACTGCAGCGATAGCGGCCCATGCCGACATATTCACCCTGATAATAGACACCCTGATGCCGGAAATCCTCTAATAGTTCGGCCCACTCGACCTGGGTTTTATCAGTGATTTGACTGAGTTGCTCCCACAGCTCCTCAGTCCACATTGAAGGTTGCTGTTCCTCGGCAGCCCCTTGCTGCCACTGACTTTTCAGCGTTTCCAGAAACAGTTGCGTCTCATAGGCACTGAGTTCCTTGCCAGCTTTCAGATAAGCTTTCAGGGTGTCGGCAACATCCAGCATACTTTGCAGCTGTTCTTGCCCTGCCTGTTGCAGTGTCTGACTCAGGTCTTTAAGCCAGTTGCGGTATTTCGCGTTAAAGTCTGCCATCTTGTACTCCACTGGTAATTTAGCAACGCTATTCTGAGTATAGACAAAGGGTAGCTTATTGTTGTCAAACCGCGGCTAAGGTATGCTATAGCCACTTTTTTTACCCATTTCAGCCTGAGGCTGAGGCCGGGTCGTCCCCGACTTTTCTGGAAGAGCTCAATGCAACAGCAATATAACCCGCAGCAGATTGAAACCGCCCTGCAGCAGCAGTGGCAGGATCAGAATGTTTTTAAAGTAACTGAAGATCCAAACAAAGAGAAATTTTACTGTTTATCGATGTTCCCGTATCCAAGTGGCCGCCTGCATATGGGCCATGTGCGCAATTACACCATCGGTGATGTGATCAGCCGCTTTCAGCGGATGCAGGGTAAAAATGTGCTGCAGCCTATGGGTTGGGATGCCTTTGGTTTACCGGCTGAAAATGCTGCGATTAATAACAAGACCGCGCCGGCTAAGTGGACCTACGCCAATATCGATTATATGAAAACACAGCTGAAACGGCTGGGTTTTGGTTACGACTGGGATCGGGAAATTGCCACCTGCAAACCGGATTATTATCGCTGGGAACAATGGTTCTTCACCAAGCTGTATGAAAAAGGCCTGGTTTATAAAAAGATGGCAACGGTAAACTGGGACCCGGTGGATCAGTGCGTACTGGCGAACGAACAAGTTATTGATGGCCGTGGCTGGCGCTCCGGCGCCTTAGTTGAGCAGCGCGAGCTGGCACAGTGGTTTATTCGTATTACCCAGTATGCCGAAGAGTTATTAGCGGATCTGGAGCAGCTAACCGAGTGGCCGGAACAAGTCCGCACCATGCAGAAAAACTGGATTGGCCGCTCAGAGGGCGTCAATATCCGGTTTGGTGTGGCTGGCAGCGACAGTGAACTGGAAGTCTATACTACCCGCCCAGATACGCTGTATGGCGTAACCTATGTCGCGGTAGCCGCTCAACACCCGCTAGCACAGCAAGCAGCACTGAGCAACGATGCCCTGGCCGCCTTTATCGAAGATAGTAAAGGCAGTAAGGTCAGCGAAGCCGAAATGGCAACCATGGAGAAAAAAGGCTGTGCTACCGGCTTGTACGCTATTCATCCACTGACTGGCGAGCAGGTCCCGATTTGGGTCGCCAACTTTGTCCTGATGGACTACGGTTCAGGTGCTGTGATGGCGGTGCCGGGGCACGACCAACGTGATTACGAGTTTGCTACCAAGTATCAGTTGCCGATTAAGCAAGTGGTTACCGCAGCGGATGGCAGCAGCGTCACACTGGAGCACGCGGCTTATACCGAAAAAGGTTTGCTGATTAACTCAGCCGAATTTAACGGCCTGGACTTTGCCGCCGCCTTTAGCGCCATTGCAGCCAAGCTGCAACAGCTGGGCAAGGGCGAAGTTAAAGTGAACTACCGCTTACGCGATTGGGGGGTATCACGCCAACGCTACTGGGGTACACCGATCCCAATGTTAAATCTGGCAGATGGCAGCGTGGTGCCGGTTCCGGCCGAGCAGCTGCCGGTGCGTTTACCAGAAGATGTGGTGATGAACGGCGTGACTTCGCCGATTAAAGCCGATCCGGAATGGGCGAAAACCCAATATCAGGGCGCAGCCGCTTTCCATGAAACCGATACCTTCGACACCTTTATGGAATCGAGCTGGTACTATGCCCGCTACTGCAGCCCGGATTATGATCAGGCGATGCTGGATCCGGAGAAAGCCAACTACTGGTTACCGGTTGATCAGTATATCGGTGGCATTGAACACGCCATCCTGCACCTGCTGTATGCCCGCTTTTTCCATAAACTGTTACGCGATGTCGGTCTGGTGCAAAGCGACGAACCGTTTAAACGCTTGTTATGTCAGGGCATGGTATTGGCCGAAACTTTCTACCGCGAAACCGACAATGGCGGCAAAGAATGGTTCTCGCCGCAGGACGTACAGGTTGAGCGCGATGAGAAGGGCCGCATTACCCAGGCCATCCTGAAAACCGACGGCCAGCCGGTGTTATCTGCCGGCATGAGCAAGATGTCGAAATCGAAAAACAACGGTATCGACCCGCAAAAAGTTATCGATCTGTACGGTGCCGATACCGTGCGCTTGTTTATGATGTTTACTGCGCCGCCAGAGCAAACGCTGGAATGGTCGGATTCCGCCGTTGAAGGGGCGCACCGCTTTATCAAGCGGATCTATACGCTGATCCATGATGTGCTGGCAGCGGGTGCGCCAGGCGAACTGCAGCTAGACGCGCTAAATGACGAGCAGAAAACCCTGCGCCGCGAGCTGCATAAAACCATTGCTAAGGTTACCGACGATATCGGTCGGCGCTATACCTTTAATACTGCTATCGCGGCGGTAATGGAGCTGAGTAACAAGCTGCAAAAAGCCAGTCTGGCCACGCCGCTGGACCGTGCGGTGATGCACGAGGCCTGTAATGCGCTGCTGCAGTTATTAAACCCGATCGTGCCCCATGTAGCGCAGTATCTGTGGGCCGAGCTGGGTAACAGCAGCCTGATTGAACAGGTCGCCTGGCCTGGCGTCGACGAGAGCGCACTGGTCGAAGACGAGAAACTGGTGGTGGTGCAAATCAACGGTAAGGTGCGCGCTAAAATTACCGTACCGGCGACTGCAGAGCAGGATGCGGTACTGGCCATTGCCAAACTGGATGAGAATGTGCAGCGTTATCTGGACGGCGTCGCCATGAAAAAGGTGATTTACGTACCGGGTAAACTGCTGAATCTGGTGGTGGGCTAAGATGGCGTGGCGCCTGACACTGCTGGCGCTGCTGCTCAGCCTGCTGAGCAGCTGCGGCTTTCACCTGCGCGGCAATCTGCCGCTCAGTCAGTTTCCGGCCATCTATGTGCAAAGCGAAGCGCACTCTGAGTTGGCCGCGCTGTTAAAACAGCGCTTTAGTCAAAATCAGGTCGAGTTACTGGGCAGTTACCAGCAAGACAGACCGGCGCTGCAACTGGTGCGCGATACGCTGGAGCGGCGTACCCTGTCGCTGTTTGCCAATGGCCAGGTCGCCGAATATGAGCTGATTTACAAAGTCGAGTATCGGATCCAATTACCCGGCGAGCAGGAACAGTTTTATCAGTTCGAGTTGTACCGCGATTATCAGGATGATCCGAATCAGGCCCTGGCGAAAGCCCAGGAACTGGAGCTGCTGTTAAGCGAATTACGTCAGCAGGCTGCCAACCGGATTATCCGCCAACTGGCACGCCTGGGCTAATGCAGAAGCTGTACGCCAATCAATTGCCAGCCCAGCTGCAACAGGGGCTGGCGCCCTGTTATCTGATTTTTGGCGAAGAGCCACTGCAAAAACTGGAAGCCATCGAAGCGATCCGGCACGCGGCCAAACCACAAGGCTTTTTGGAGCGGCTAAGTTTTAGCGCTGATGCCCAGTTCGACTGGCAACAGCTGGATAACGAACTCAGTGCCATGTCGTTGTTTGCCGAGCGGCGGCTAATTGAACTGGAACTGGCGCAAGCCAAACCACCGGCTGCCGTTAACGAACAATTGAAGCAACTGGCTGCCAAACTGCATCCCGATATCGTGCTGGTGCTGCATGGCAGTCGCAGCTTTAGTGAAGTCAGCAAACTGGCCTGGTTTAAACAACTGTCAGAGCAGGCTGTGCAAGTGGCAATTTACCCACTGGATGAACGGCAACAACTGCAATGGCTGCAGCAACGCGCCCGCCAGTTGCAGTTGCAGCTAAGCTCTGATGCGCTGAATTTGCTGCAGCAACACTGTGCCGGTAATCTGCTGGCCGCCCGGCAGGAGCTGGAAAAGCTGGCCCTGACCCATCCGGATAGCCGCGTTGACGCCGATACCTTTAGCCGCTTTTTAGCCGATCATTCCAGCTACAACGTGTTTCAACTGACCGATTCGGTATTAGCCGGACATAGTGCCGAAGCCGCACACCGGTTGCAGCGCTTACTGGAACAGGACACTGAGCCAGTGATTATCGCCTGGCAGTTACATAAAGAGCTGAGCATCCTGCAACAGCTGGCCCAGGCGGAGCAGCAAGGCCAACTGAGCGCACAGTTTAAGCAATTGGCGATCTGGCCGAAACGCCAGCCGTTATATCAACAAGCCTTGCAGCGACTTAGCCGGGGTTGGCAAAACTATCTGTTACAGGAGCTGGCGGCCTTTGATCGCTTATTTAAAGCCGGCCAGCTGACTAACACCACGCTGGCGTTATTGCATCTGGTGACCTTATTCTGTCATCCGGTCGCCAAAACCTTTGCTTTGCAACAGTATGACGCAGACTAAACTAGTAGGAATTTTCGGCGGCACCTTCGATCCGATCCATCTTGGTCATCTGGCGGTAGCGCGTTATGTACTAACGCACTGCGCTTTGGATAGCATTAAGCTGATGCCCTGCCATCTGCCGCCGCACCGTGCCAGCCCTGGCGTCAGCAGTGCCGAGCGGGCCCGGATGGTCGAGCTGGCCATCAGCGCAGAGCCAAAGCTGCAGCTCGAAGCGCTGGAACTGAGCCTGCAACAACCGTCTTACACGGTAAATAGTCTGACGCTGCTAAAGCAGCAAGATCCTGCTGCGCACTTGTGTTTTATTATTGGCATGGACTCACTGCAGTATTTTCGCAGCTGGCATCAGTGGCAGCAGATCCTTGCATTATCCCATCTGATCGTACTTAAGCGCCCCGGCTATAGCGCACAGGATGGCGACGCCCCAGCGCTACTCGCCCAATTCGGCATCAGCCTGCCCGAGCTCAGCACACGGCCAGCCGGTGGCATCCTGCTGTTGGATAATCCGGATTTTCCACAAAGCGCAACCTTTGTCCGTGAGCAGTTAGCTGTGGACCCGGCCGTGCAAGCCATGCTACCGCCAGCGGTGCTTAGTTATATTCAGCAACACGGGCTCTATGGTTGCGCTGTTTCCGCTGCCAAAGTGTGATAAAATAGCGCCCTTTTAGCTTGCATGAGGAATAAGGGTGCAAACAAACGAACTGGTCGCCTTTGTCGTAGACAAAGTTGATGACATGAAAGCCCGCGATATCGTGACCTTAGATGTCCGGGGTAAATCCAGCGTCACCGAATTTATGGTGATCTGCTCCGGAACTTCCAGCCGCCACGCGAAGTCTATTGCCGGGTACCTGGCACAAGAAGTGAAGAAACAAGGCGTCCAACCACTGGGCATCGAAGGTGAAGCCTCGGGTGAATGGGTATTACTGGATCTGGACAGTGTGGTCGTGCATGTGATGCAGGACGAAAGCCGGCATTTTTATCAGTTGGAAAAGCTCTGGGGCGGTTAAGTAGTTATGAAGTTGATCCTGATTGCCGTAGGTACCAAGATGCCTGCCTGGGTACAAACCGGCTTTGAGGAATATGCCCGTCGCTTTCCCCGCGATCTGCCGTTTGAACTGATTGAAATTGCCGCCGGTAAGCGCGGTAAAAATGCGGATATCAAACGCATCTTAGAGCAAGAAGGCGAAAAAATGCTGGCGGCGGTGCCCAAAGGCAGCCGTGTTGTGACATTAGAAGTACTGGGGCAAAACTGGACCAGCCCGCAGCTGGCCGGCAAGTTACAGGAATGGCAGCAGGATGGTCGTGATGTCTGCTTACTGGTAGGTGGCCCGGAAGGCTTAGCGCCAGCCTGTATTGCCGCCAGCGAAGCCAAATGGTCACTTTCAGCACTAACGCTGCCCCATCCTATGGTACGGGTGGTGATGGCAGAAGCCCTGTACCGTGCCTGGAGTATTAGTACCAACCATCCCTACCATCGCGAGTAAGCATGCTAAGAAAACGTGTTGCCATGCAAGATGTCGAGGCAGAGTCCCGCTTATTTAGCCAGCGGGCGCTGGTGGCTATGCTATTGGTGATGCTGGCTTTTGGCGTGATCATTATCAATATGTATCACCTGCAGGTAAAATCCTATCAGGTATACCAAACCCGCTCCGAAGGTAACCGCATTAAAGTTGTACCTTTGGCACCAAATCGCGGCTTAATTACTGATCGTAATGGTATTTTGCTGGCGGAAAACCGACCGGTGTTTTCGCTGGAGCTGGTGCCTGAACAAGTCGAAGATATGACGGCGACACTGGCGGAACTGGCGTCTTTAATTTCGATTAGCGAAGAACAGCAGCAAAGTTTTTTAAAAGAAGTGCGTCAACAACGGCGCTTTAATAGTATCGCGCTAAAAGAGCAGTTGAATGACGAAGAGGTGGCGATTATCGCCGTTAATCAACATCGTTTTCCCGGCGTCACCGTCGAAGCCCGTCTTAGCCGCCACTACCCCTTCGGTAATTTATTTACCCATGCTCTGGGTTATATCGGCCGCATCAACACTAATGATTTAAAGCGCTTGGAAGACAGTGACCAACTGGCCAACTACGCCGCCACCCGGGATATCGGTAAGATTGGTTTAGAGCGTTATTACGAAACTGAGCTCCATGGCACCATGGGCTACCAGGAAGTCGAGGTCAATAACCGCGGCCGACTGATCCGCGTGCTACGTTCGGTTCCGGCACAATCAGGCAAAAATATTCAGCTTAATCTGGATGTTGGTTTACAGCTCACAGCGCAGCAAATCTTACTGGATAAACGTGGTGCGATCGTTGCCATGGATCCGCGGGACGGCGCCGTACTGGCGTTTTACAGTAACCCCAGCTACGACCCTAATCTGTTTGTCCATGGCATTAGTAGCAGCAATTATAACGAATTACTGAATTCACCGGATCGCCCTCTGATCAACCGGGTAACCCAGGGCATTTATCCGCCAGCGTCGACTATTAAACCGCATTTAGCTTTATTGGGGTTGGAAACCAATACCATCACCCCGAGTACCCGGATCTGGGATCCTGGCTTTTTTCAGTTGCCAGGGGTAGAGCATCGTTACCGCGACTGGAAGCGCTGGGGCCATGGCTGGGTCGATGTGTACAGCGCTATTGTCGAGAGTTGTGATACCTTTTTCTATGATATGGGCGTCAAACTGGGTATTGACCGGATTTCCGACTATATGCAAAAACTGGGCTTTGGCGAGAAATCCGGCATTGATATTCTGGAGGAATCCAATACCAATATGCCATCGCGCGGCTGGAAGCGCGCACGGCATAACCAGCCCTGGTATCATGGCGATACCGTCGCGGTCAGTATCGGCCAGGGCTACTGGACATCCTCGCCAATGCAGCTCTTAACCACCACCGCGGTATTACTCAACGATGGCTTAAGACCTACGCCCCATATGGCAAAAACCCTGACCAATGATGCCGGCAGCGAGCAAGTCAGCACCGCGCTACAACCCACGGTTAATGTGGTAAATACCCGTAACTGGCAAGTAATCCGCGATGCGATGCTGCAAACCGTAAACACGCCAAAAGGTACTGCTTTTAATGCCTTTCGCAACGCCAGCTACACCTCCGGCGGTAAAACCGGTACTGCACAACTGGTTAGCATCGCGCAGGATGCCAAGTATGATGCCAATGCCCTGGATGAACGTCTGCGTGATAATGCGATGTATGTTGGCTATGCCCCGGCAGAAAACCCGAGCATAATCATAGCAGTAACGGTTGAAAATATTGGCGGCGGCGGCAGTACAGCCGCACCGATTGCCCGCCAAATGCTGGACTATTACTTTAGCGCCGGAGTCAATAACGATGAATGATAGTCTGGTTAATTCGCGCCATAGTAACAGCCGGTTAGCGTTTTTTCATATCGATACGCCGTTGTTACTGGGCCTGTTAGCGCTGGTCGGTTATGGCTTGCTGGTACTGTATAGCGCGTCAGGCCAAAACGAACGCATGGTCGAAGCACAAATTATCCGCTTAGGTGTCGCCTTTGCGGTAATGATTGGTATGGCACAAATCAGCCCATTAACGATTCGCCGTTGGTCATTACCGCTGTTTATTGTCGGCACCTTATTACTGGTAGCGGTACTGATGTTCGGCCATATCGGTAAGGGCGCACAGCGTTGGCTGGACCTTGGTTTTATGAAATTCCAGCCTTCGGAAATAATGAAACTGGCGGTGCCGATGGCCATAGCCTGGTTTATCTCCTCCCATAATCTACCGCCTAAGTTCCGTCATCTGTTGATTGGTTTTTTGATGTGTGCGGTCCCAACCTTGTTAATAGCTCAACAACCCGACTTGGGTACCTCTATCCTGATCGCAGGCGCCGGCATTTTTGTGCTGTTTCTGGCCGGCATGAGTTGGAAGCTTATCGGGCTGATTGTTGCCTTGATTTCCGCCTTTGCCCCCGTGCTTTGGCTGTTTGGCATGCATGATTATCAGCGGCGCCGGGTACTGACGTTTATTAATCCAGAGAGTGACCCACTCGGATCCGGTTACCACATTATCCAGTCGAAAATTGCTATTGGCTCCGGCGGAGTGGATGGCAAAGGCTGGATGCAGGGTACCCAATCGCAGCTGGAGTTTTTACCCGAGCGCCATACCGACTTTATCTTTTCGGTGTTAAGTGAAGAATTTGGTTTAATTGGTGTATTGATTTTACTGGCGATTTACCTGTTTATTATTGGCCGGGGCTTGCTTATCGCCAGCCGCGCACAGGATAATTATGCCAAATTGGTGGCGGGTAGCTTTACCCTGACCTTTTTTGTCTATGTTTTTGTTAATATTGGTATGGTATCCGGATTACTACCCGTAGTTGGGGTTCCGCTTCCTTTAGTCAGTTACGGCGGAACTTCAATGGTGACGATGATGGCCGCCTTTGGCATTATTATGTCGGTAAGCACTCATAAACGCAGTATGGCCAAAACCTGATATGAAAAAACCTTTAATCAGTCTGTTCGCATTCGCAGTAGTACTGTTATTCAGTGCTTGTAGCAGCAAACCCACCTCTGATGCACCAGGCACAGCCGAGCCAGCCAGACGGGTGTCACCCAATGATGGTCGGTATCAGCAAGAGCACGATAGCAAGCCCAGCCGCTTACCCACCCTGTTGGAAATGACGGATCCCACGCCTAAGGCTGAGGCGCTGAGTCGGGGTGGTAACAATCCTTACAATATTTTCGGCCAGGATTACCTGCCGCTGTCGCATCTGACTGAACACGAGGAGATCGGTATCGCCTCCTGGTATGGTAACAAGTTCCATGGCCACCTGACCTCAAACGGTGAAACCTACAATATGTTTGGCATGTCCGCAGCACACAAAACCCTGCCCCTGCCGTCTTATGTGCGGGTAACCAATCTGGATACCAACCAGAGTGCCATAGTCCGGGTTAACGACCGCGGTCCGTTCCATCAGGATCGGGTGATTGATTTATCTTATTCTGCCGCCTATAAAATCGGCATGTTGCAACGCGGTACAGCCAGGGTTAAGGTTGAGCTGCTAAAATCGCCGGCGATGCTGGCGCAGCAGCAACAAGTGATCCCAATGCAGCGGGCGCCAGAGCTCAGTACCAGTTCACGACTGGCCAGACAATGTTATATTCAATTATTTGCGATCAGCGATAACAACCGGGCCCGGCAACTGCAACAACAAATCGCCAGTCAGTGGTCGGTGCCAACCGAAATTCGCTCCGGCAATGGCTTGCATCGCCTATTGATCGGCCCAACTGCGGACACGCAACTGGCGCAACAATGGCTGAATCAGTTCCGCACCGGTAGTTATCCGCAAGCGTTTTTTGTCGACGGCAATCAGTGTGGCTGAGCTGCCAGAATTTTAATTTAACGAAGTAAGGTGCTATGAACAGTTATTATCACGTACTTGGGGCCGCGACCCTTGCCGTAAGCAGCGCATTTCTGATTAGCACAGCCAGTGCCCAAAGCGTTATGCCGCAGCCACCGCAAGTTGCCGCCAAAGGCCATATCCTGGTGGACTATGATACCGGCGCCGTCTTGTCGGAAGAAAATGCCGATATGTCGCTGGCACCGGCCAGTTTAACCAAGATGATGACCATCTACGTGATTGGTATGGAGCTAAAACAAGGCAACATTACCATGGACGACATGGTCACTGTCAGCGAGCGCGCTTGGTCGAAAAATTTCCCTGGTTCATCGCTGATGTTTATTGAAGTCGGCACTCAGGTCAAGGTTGCTGATTTGGCGCGCGGCATCATGATTCAATCGGGTAATGACGCCTGTGTCGCCATGGCTGAGCACATCGCTGGCACCGAGAGCGCCTTTGTCGATTTGATGAACGCCCATGCTGAACGACTGGGTATGCTGAATACCCGTTTCGCTAACAGCCATGGTTTACACTTGGAAGATCAATACACCACGCCACGTGATATGTCAGTGCTGTCACGCGCCCTGATCCGCGATGTGCCTGACTTATACGCACTCTATTCTGAGCGTCAGTACACCTATAACAATATCACTCAACATAACCGTAACTCGTTACTCTGGGACCGCAGTCTGGAAGTCGATGGTATTAAAACCGGCTATACCAAAGAAGCCGGTTACAGCTTAATTACCTCGGCCAGCCGGGAGGGTATGCGTTTGGTATCGGTAGTCATGGGTACTGCCAATGAGCGCGCGCGGGCAGCTGAAAACAAAAAGCTGCTGACCTATGGCTTCCGTTTTTTTGAAACCCTGACCACGCATAAGGCCGGCGCTAAATTGGCAGAGCAACGTTTATGGAAAGGCGCCAAGGAGACCATT
Organism: Alishewanella sp. WH16-1; assembly: GCF_001441695.1. Classification (NCBI taxonomy): domain Bacteria; kingdom Pseudomonadati; phylum Pseudomonadota; class Gammaproteobacteria; order Alteromonadales; family Alteromonadaceae; genus Alishewanella; species Alishewanella sp. WH16-1. The sequence continues at coordinate 80,874 of NZ_LCWL01000029.1, forward strand.
AACCTGGGCCTGGCTAACGACGCGACTCTGACACTGCAGCGTGGCCAGAGCAAAAATATACAGGCTGATGTCAGCTTGGATCAACAGCTAATCGCCCCCATTAATAAGGGCGATGTAGTGGGTAAGGTCGTGCTAAAGTTAAACAATGAGCAGCTGGCCGAATATCCGCTGGTTGCGTTAGAGAGCATCGAGCAGGCAGGCTTTTTCAGCCGCTTAATTGATGCAATTAAGATGAAGTTTGAATAATTCCCGGCTTGTGCTGACGAAGTCCCGGCCCGTCCGGGACTTTTTGTTAGTTACCAGCTAAAGCGAGACAACAGATGGTTACTGAAGTAAAAAACACCCGTTTTGATGAATTCCTGGAATTCCCGTGCCAGTTTAATTTTAAAGTACTGGGTTTAGCCCAGGAGCAGCTGGTAGATGACATTATGGCGGTGATCCGCCAGCATGCTGAAGCGGCTGATTACAGCCCGACAGTCAAGCCGAGCGGTAAAGGCACCTATCACTCGGTCACGGTCCAGGTGACGGTGACCAGTAAAGATCATATCGAATTACTGTACACTGAGCTTGGCAAAATCGAGCTGGTCCGTTACGTGTTATAACAGACTGCTCCGCAAGGGGTACTCGAAATCTGCTGTGCATCCAGTATAATGCCGGCAGTTTCAGGATGGAGTTTATCTTGGCAATAACAGAACAACTGGTGATCCGCTACCTGGGTTTACAAGACTACACCCGGATCTGGCAGGCGATGCAGCAATTCACCGACCAACGTAACAGTGATAGCGTCGATGAAATCTGGTTGCTGGAGCACTCACCGGTATTTACCCAGGGCCAGGCGGGTAAAGCTGAGCATTTGCTATTCCCGGGCGAGATCCCGGTAGTTCAGGTTGACCGCGGCGGTCAGGTAACCTACCACGGTCCGGGTCAGCTGGTGGCGTATGTGCTGCTGGATATCAAAAGACGCAATCTGGGTGTACGGCAACTGGTGACCATGTTGGAACAAATCCTGATTCAACTATTGGCTAGTCACGGCATTGCAGCCAATGCGCGCCCGGACGCACCGGGTGTTTATGTTAATGGCGCTAAGATTGCCTCGCTCGGGCTCAGAGTTCGTAAAGGCTGTACCTTCCATGGTCTGGCGTTAAACGTCAATATGAATATGGAGCCATTTAGCCGTATTAATCCGTGCGGTTATGCCGGCATGCAAATGGTACAAAGCAGCGAGCTGGGCGGGCCACAACAGGTCTCAGTGGCAGCGGCGGAGCTGGCTGAACTTTTCCAACAACATCTGGCGATTAGCCGCCCGGTGTTTAAAACAGGGTTAGAAAACTAAGATGACCAAAACAGCACGTATGGAGCCTGGCGTTAAGCTGCGCGATGCCGAAAAGATGGCGCTCATTCCGGTTAAGGTATTACCTACCGAGCGCGAAGAAATGCTGCGCAAACCGGAATGGCTGAAGATCAAACTGCCGAAAAGTACCGAGCGGATTGATGAAATCAAAGGCGCTTTACGCAAGCACGGCCTGCATTCGGTCTGTGAAGAAGCGTCCTGCCCTAACCTGTCAGAATGTTTTACCCACGGTACGGCGACCTTTATGATTTTGGGTGCAATTTGTACCCGTCGTTGCCCGTTTTGTGATGTCGCCCATGGTCGTCCGCTGCCACCCAGCGCCGAAGAGCCGGAAAAGCTGGCACTGACTATCCGCGACATGAAACTGAAATATGTGGTCATTACCTCGGTTGACCGTGACGATCTACGTGATGGTGGCGCTCAGCATTTTGCCGATTGTATTGCCGCTATCCGTAAATATAGTCCGGAGATTAAAATTGAAGTGCTGGTGCCGGACTTCCGCGGCCGGATGGATGTGGCATTAGAGATCCTGAGTAAGAACCCGCCCGATGTATTTAACCATAACCTGGAAACCGCACCACGCTTATACAAATTGGCACGTCCGGGAGCGGATTATAAGTGGTCATTGACACTGCTCAAGCGCTTTAAAGAACTGCATCCGCAGGTTGCCACCAAATCCGGCCTGATGGTGGGTTTGGGTGAAACCACAGAAGAGTTATTAGAAGTGCTGCGTGATTTACGCGAGCATCAGGTCGATATGCTAACCGTGGGCCAGTACCTGCAACCGAGCAAACACCACCTGCCGGTAAAGCGTTATATGCCACCAGCTGAGTTTGCGGAAATCAAAACCTACGCCGATGAGATTGGCTTTAAACATGCTGCCTGCGGACCCTTTGTCCGTTCCAGCTATCATGCAGACCGTCAGGCAGCAGGTGAAGATATCTGCTAAGCTAATCCAAAACAAAGGGGGATGCGATGGAGCAACGACAGTATCAAAGAGTGCGGTTTTTTAGCAAAGCGCATCTGGATGTTGCAGGCCATAGCTATCCCACCGAAGTGCTGGACTTATCATTAAAAGGGGCATTGGTACGTAAACCGGCTATGCCTCTGCCCGCTACTGACTTACCGTTGCGCTTACGGCTGCAGTTAGACGATGCCGGCGATGAGCTGAATATGCTGGTCGAAATCGCCCATCAACACCAGAACTACCTCGGCTTACATTGCCTGAAAATTGATATCGACAGTATTAGCCACTTACGCCGCTTGCTAGAATTGAATTTAGGCGATGCCGCTTTATTAGAGCGCGAACTGGCTGAATTGTCGGGAGCGGATTAACCAGCAAACGCAACTAATCGCCGCTTGTAGTAGGCCGCTCTGGCGCTAAGCTAGCCAGAGCCTGAATTGCTGGCGGATAACCAAAGTCAGCGGCAAGCTGCATATAGCTGTACCACTGCTGCCACGCCTCGTTTTGCCGGGCCAGATAAGCAAAATAGTATTGCACCGGCATCAGGCGCTCACTTTGCGTTAACTCCTGCTGTAATAATGTTAAATACAGCGGCGGTAAGTCCGCCTCGTAGTGGCGCATACTGTTTAGTGTCGCTATTGGCCGGTAGGCCTGAATACCGACTGCCTGACAGGTATCGACCGGCGTCAGCTCTAAAGTCGCGGCAGCAGTTGGATAACGCTGCAGATAGCGCTGCAGCGTGCTGTTGTCATCACCTACTAACAAATTGGGAGCGATTCGCCCGGCTTTACACACCATCCGCGCCGCCACCGGCGCTAACGCATATTCATCCAGAAAACCGGCAATATGTAAGAACTCGTGCCGTAGCAAAGCTAAATCGGCCTGTTCTGGTAATTGCATAATACCGTTATTAAAGCTGGCAACGCCGCGGCCACCGATAATCAGCAACTGCTGAAATTGCCCTTGCTGTACCCTATGACCTAAACGACGGTAGTCACATTGAATACGCTGCCCCGGCTGTTCACTGCAATTTAGCACCGCGGCGTGGATCCGCAACACAGGTAAAAAACAGACGGGTAACGACGCTAATTGCGGATCCTGTTGCCAGTGTTGGTGCAGTTGCCGGTAGCTGCGTTCAGCAGCGGCTGTGGCAACCACTGGCTGAATCTTGAGTTGGCATTGCTGCGGCTCTGGCTGAACAGCTAAGACACTGTGCTGCCAAAAACCCAACTCCGCTAATAAAACCGCCGACAGCGGCTGTAGCATACTGGCATCCACCTGCACCTGAGCGGCAAGCCATTGCGCAGTTGAGCGTTTACCCTCAAGGCGTTGTTGCAGCATCAGGGCATGCTGTAATGCGCCTTCAGCGTTAAGTACTGCAGCAGTGCGCCACCAGTCTAATGCACTTGGTAGATCGTCAGCCGCCAAACGCCGTCTTGCCAGCTCGCTGGCCGCATTGCCGTCGGTGGCCGCTCGCTGTAACAGCCGCTGCTCTTCGGTTGGCGGCTCCTGGCAGGACAGCAAACATAAAAAAAGAAAAAAGCCAGCAAGCCGGCTTTTTAAACTAAAACGGCACAGCTTACTCAAAGTCGTGCTGTTCATTGCTCAGCTCATCACCGCGCAATTTGGCCATTTCCATCCGCGCATAACGGTGTTCGACAAACTCGTAAACATTGGTCGCCAGGGTTTTGTGATAATAAATCAGCGCCTGGTTAGCATCGCCCCGCGCCTGATGCCACTTCGCCAGATAAAAATAGGCTTCACACAAGCGCTCGGCCAACTGCCGCGGATTATTCAGCCCCACCAGAATCGACTCTAACAGTGCTTTTTCGCTAAGCTCACCGGCATAAAACCGCACCAGATTAGTTGCCCAATCGTCAGCATCCAGGGCGAGCAAATGTTGTTGCAGAACGGCTTGCGCCTGCTTGGCATCGCGCTCAGCAAAACCGATATAGCGCCACAGCACCCGATACGGATCGCTGGGTTTTACCTGATAGAAGGTATCAAAATCGGCTTCGGCCAAGTCAAAACGACCGGCATAATAAAACGCAATGGCACGATTCAAATAGGCAAAGTCATAATCGGGTGCCAATTCCAGCGTGGAATCAAAAGCCTCGTAGGCTTCGCTGAAGTTGCCACTTAAGGTGTAATGGATACCTAAAAGATTATAGACTTCCGGCATATCCGGCTTTAGGCGCAGGGCGCGCATAAAATCGAGCCGGGCCAGCGAGCGTAAGCCAACACTGTCGTACATCACGCCACGGTCGTAAAACAACTGGGCACTTTGCGCTTCGGTCAGCTCAGCGCGTTGCAGAATCTCCGATAAGCGGGCAATCGCCAGCTCGTTGCGGTAAGGCACTTGCAGCGGCTCCGGAGTTAACCAGGCCTCTGCTTTGGTTGCAGGCTGTTGCGCACAGCCTGCCAGTATCATAAGCCCTGCAAGCAGGGCTAGCTTGTACCGCGTTTTGCTCACATTAAGCTTCTGTAGCCGCTTCTGCAGCTGGTTTAGCCGTCGCTTCTTTGATACTCAGACGCACACGGCCTTGCTTATCCACTTCCAGTACTTTCACTGCCACTTTCTGGCCAACCTGCAGGTGATCGGCAACATTCGCTACGCGCTCATCTGAGATTTGTGAGATATGCACCAGACCATCTTTACCTGGCAGTACATTAACGAAAGCACCGAAATCAACGATCCGTACTACTTCACCCTGATAGATAGTACCGACTTCGATCTCTGCCGTAATAGCGTTGATCTTATCGATAGCGATCTGGGCTGCCTTCGCAGTCGTGGCAGCGATCTTGATGCTACCATCATCTTCCAGCTCGATAGTGGTACCAGATTCTTCAGTGATTTGACGGATTACGGCGCCGCCTTTACCGATAACTTCACGGATTTTCTCCGGGTTAATCTTCATCGTGTAGATACGCGGAGCGTATTCTGACATTTCTGAACGGTGTGAGCTAATTGCCTGATCCATCACATTCAGAATATGCAGACGGGCCGCTTTTGCTTGCTTCAGCGCGATTTGCATAATTTCCTGAGTGATACCGTCGATTTTGATATCCATCTGCAGCGCGGTGATACCTTCAGCAGTACCGGCTACTTTAAAGTCCATATCGCCCAGGTGATCTTCATCGCCCAGAATGTCAGACAGCACGACGAAGTCTTCACCTTCTTTAACCAGACCCATGGCAATACCGGCTACTGAAGCTTTGATTGGTACACCGGCATCCATCAGCGCCAGTGACGAACCACAGACTGAGGCCATTGAGCTTGAACCGTTCGATTCAGTGATTTCTGAAACCACACGTACCGTGTACGGGAACTCGTCAAACGATGGCATTACTGCCTGCACACCACGCTTAGCGAGACGACCGTGGCCGATTTCACGGCGCTTCGGAGAGCCCATCATGCCGGTTTCACCCACTGAGTACGGAGGGAAGTTGTAGTGCAGCATAAAGGTATCGTTTTTCGCACTCAGCAAATCGTCAACGCTTTGCGCATCACGGGCCGTACCTAAGGTCGCCGTCACCAGCGCCTGAGTTTCACCACGGGTGAAGAGGGCTGAACCGTGAGTACGTGGCAGAACACCGGTCATCACGCTTAAACCACGGATCATTTCCGGATCACGGCCATCGATACGCGGCTCACCTTTGGTAATACGGCCGCGTACCACTTTTGATTCCAGATTATGGAAAATTTCGCCGACTTCAGTCAGGTTCAGCGCTTCGCCCTCTGCCAGCTCAGCGGATAATTTTTCAATCAGTGCGGCTTTTATTTCACCAATCCGCTCATAGCGTTTGGCTTTTTCGGTAATGCGGTAAGCATCGCCCAAATCGGCAGTCGCCAGCTCGGCGATTTTTGCGATCAGCGCGTCGTTCTTCGCTGGAGCAACCCAGTTCCAGGCTGGCTTAGCAGCTTCGCCGGCAAATTCAACGATGGCATTGATTGCAGTTTGCATTTGCTGGTGACCGTACATAACGGCGCCTAACATCACGTCTTCTGACAGGATACCGGCTTCTGATTCCACCATTAATACCGCGTTCTGCGTACCGGCAACCACTAAGTCCAGCTTAGAGGTTTTCAGTTCTTCTTCTGATGGGTTTAACACGTACTGGTTATTGATATAACCGACACGGGCCGCACCGATAGGGCCACTGAACGGGATCCCAGAGATGGCTAAGGCGGCAGAAGTACCAATCAACGCCACGATATCCGGCTGAATTTCCGGCTGTACTGACACCACAGTGGCAACAACCTGTACTTCGTTAGTGAAGCCTTCCGGGAACAGTGGGCGAATTGGCCGGTCGATTAGACGTGAGGTTAACGTCTCGCCTTCGCTTGGTCGGCCTTCACGTTTGAAAAAGCCACCCGGGATCCGGCCAGCTGCATACATTTTTTCCTGGTAGTTTACGGTTAACGGAAAGAAGTCCTGACCAGGCTTAGCTTCTTTTTTGCCCACTACTGTTACTAAAACAGCAGTATCTCCCAGGCTGGCCAGCACTGCGGCATCTGCCTGACGGGCGATAACGCCGGTTTCTAAAGTAAAGGTGTGTTGGCCGAACTGGAATGATTTTACGATGGGAGTCACGTGGTGTTTTCCTTTGTCTTAATCGCCGAATTGCGATGTGTTGCTCTGTTTTATTTGCTTGCTTAGTATACTCTGTAAGCTGTAACAAAAGATAGTTCCGTTCTTTTGCCAGAAAAAATTTTGGCCATAAAAAAAGAGGCCCGAAAGCCCCTTCTTTTACTGACGTCGATTAACGACGTAAGCCTAAACGCTCGATCAGGCTGCTGTAACGCGCCAGATCTTTGCCTTTCAGGTAGTCTAACAGTTTACGGCGCTGGCTAACCATGCGCAGCAGACCACGACGTGAGTGGAAGTCATGCTTGTGCTGGGCAAAGTGGCCTTGCAGGTGGTTGATAGAAGCAGTTAACAGGGCAACCTGTACTTCTGGTGAACCGGTGTCGCCCGCTTTAACAGCGTATTCAGCAACGATTTGTGCTTTTTGAGCAGCGCTTAATGACATGGTATGTCTCCAAATGTGAGTGAACTAAAATACGCTAACCGCCGATCACTCATCCAGCGGCAGCAAAACTGCCGGCGCATTGTACAGGGCCAGCCTGTTTTAAGCAAGTAAGCTGCTGTCGTCGGCAACTGTCGGTGCTAACGCCGCCAGATTAATCAGCCGCCGGCTACTCAGTTCACCAGACACAATTTCACCAATACCCAATAACTGGCCTGATTCGGCATAGAGTTTCACTACTTCGGCATCCGCCGCGGCCACCTGACAACTTTGGCCATGCATAATGGCTTTTTGCTGCACAGCATCCAGAACCTGGCTGGGTAAGCCCTGTAACCCGGCATCCATCGGTAACAGTAATGCATCCAACGCCGCCCAGTCCTGCTGTTCATTCAGCGCTTCCAGCTGTTGCGGTGTGACCATTTGCGCCGCCTGAAAAGGCCCTACCTGCACCCGGTGTAAACGGCTGACATGAGCCCCACAGCCCAGTAGTTCGCCCAGATCGTCAATCAGGGTACGGATATAGGTGCCTTTGGAGCAATGTACAATAAAATCTGCGGTCTGTGCCGTGCGCGACAGCAGCTCAAAGAGATAGATACTGATCGGCCGCGCTTCGCGTGGCACCTCAATGCCCTGGCGGGCATATTTGTACAGGGGCTGGCCCTGATACTTCAACGCCGAGAACATCGTCGGCACCTGTAAAATATCACCGCTCAGTTGCTGCATCGCTGCGGTCAGCTCAGGCTCGCTAAAACTGACTGCTTTTTCACTAACGACCTCGCCCTCGGCATCACTGGTAGTGGTACGAATACCAAAGGTAGCGGTCACCTGATAGGTTTTATCAGTATCCAGCAAAAATTGGCTAAATTTGGTGGCCTCACCAAAACAAATCGGGAGCAAGCCGGACGCCATCGGATCCAGCGCGCCGGTATGACCGGCTTTTTGCGCCTGATAGAGCCAACGCACCCGTTGCAAAATACCGTTACTACTGACCTCTAACGGCTTGTCCAGCAGCAGGATACCATGTACCGGCCGGGCATTTTTACGGGCACGCATTATTCCAGTTCTTCCGCTTCCGGATTAGGGCCTGCTTGCTGACGCTTACGCTCATCGTCTTTGCGCACTGTATCTACCAGATTGGCCATCCGGATACCCTCATTCAGCGACTGATCAAAGGCAAAGCGGATATGTGGCACAATGCGGGTTTGGATCCTTTTACCGATTAAACTGCGAATAAAACCAGAAGCTTCGTTCAGGATCTTCAGGTTATCTTCCACCTTACTATCATCCATACCGAGGAAGGTGACAAACACCTTGGCATGCGATAAGTCGCGCGATACTTCAACATCGGACACGGTGATCATGGTGTGCAGCCGGGGATCTTTAATTTCGCGCTGCAGGATCACTGCCATTTCTTTTTTCATCTGTTGTGACAGACGATCAACACGGGAAAACTCTTTCATTATCTTATCCTTAGTCTCATGCTGCAGCGTAGCGCTGCCGAGACTTAAACACAACAGGGGCAACCTGTGCCCCTGTTTATCGGTAAGCCGTTGCTATTATAGCGTACGTTCTACCTGGATCGTTTCAAACACTTCGATCTGGTCGCCTTCGCGCACATCGTTGTAGTTCTTCACACCGATACCACATTCAAAGCCCTGACGTACTTCGCTAACGTCATCTTTAAAGCGACGCAGTGACTCCAGTTCACCTTCGTAAATCACCACGTTATCACGCAGTACGCGGATTGGCGCATTGCGCTTGATGATACCTTCGGTAACCATACAGCCGGCGATAGCGCCAAACTTCGGTGAGCGGAACACATCGCGTACCTGAGCCAGACCGATGATCTGTTGCTTAAACTCTGGCGCCAACATACCGGTCATTGCCTGTTTCACTTCGTCTAACAGCTCATAAATGATGCTGTAGTAACGCAGATCCAGACCTTCGTCCTCGACCAGTTTACGAGCCGAACCATCTGCACGGACGTTAAAGCCGATAATAATGGCAGAAGAAGCCGCCGCCAGCGAGACGTCAGTTTCAGTAATACCACCTACGCCTGAGCCGACAATCTTCACTTTTACTTCGTCCGTCGACAGCTTCATCAGAGATTCAATGATCGCTTCCACCGAACCTTGTACGTCTGCTTTCAGCACGATATTCAGCTCAGACACATCGCCTTCAGCCATGTTGGCGAACATATTCTCCAGCTTAGCTTTCTGTTGCCGTGCCAGTTTCACATCGCGGAACTTGCCCTGACGATACAGTGCAACTTCACGGGCTTTGCGCTCGTCTTTCACCACTGTCACTTCGTCACCGGCTTGTGGTACACCCGACAGACCTAAAATCTCGACCGGAATAGATGGGCCGGCAGTTTTCACTTCTTTACCGTTTTCATCACGCATGGCCCGCACACGGCCGTACTCAAAGCCACACAGCACCACATCGCCCTGAGTCAGGGTGCCTTCCTGTACCAGGATAGAGGCGACCGGACCACGGCCTTTGTCCAAGCGGGATTCGATGACCACGCCCTTCGCCAGGCCTTTGTGGACCGCTTGTAATTCCAGCAGTTCTGCCTGGTTCAGAATGGCTTCCAGCAGGTCATCAATACCCTGACCGGTTTTAGCCGACACCGGTACAAACTGCGTATCGCCGCCCCATTCTTCCGAAATGACGCCATACTGCGACAACTCATTCCGCACCCGGTCGATATCAGCAGTCGGTTTATCGACTTTCGTTACCGCAACCACTAACGGCGCATTACCGGCCTTGGCGTGCTGAATCGCTTCTTTGGTTTGTGGCATTACACCGTCGTCAGCAGCAACAACCAGAATTACGATATCCGTGGCTTTAGCACCACGCGCCCGCATTGAAGTAAAGGCCGCGTGACCCGGTGTATCCAGGAAGGTCACCATACCGCGTGGCGTTTCTACATGGTAAGCACCGATATGCTGGGTAATACCACCGGCTTCGCCGGCGGCAACCTTGGCTTTACGGATATAGTCCAGTAATGAAGTCTTACCATGGTCAACGTGACCCATAACGGTCACCACAGGTGCGCGTGGCTCCAGCTCGCCCTGACCTTCACGGTCTGACATCACCGCTTCTTCCAGCTCGTTTTCTTTGGTCAGAATAAACTTGTGGCCCATTTCTTCACAGACAATGGCCGCTGTTTCCTGATCAATCACCTGGTTAATGGTCGCCATCGCGCCCATTTTCATCATCGCCTTGATCACTTCAGAGGCTTTAACTGCCATTTTCGCTGCCAATTCGGCAACAGTAATGGTTTCACCAATTTTGACTTCCCGCTCTACCGGCTGGGCAGGCTTGTTAAAACCATGCTGCATACTGGTTGGGGTTTTCTTTTTCTTGGCATGACGGTTAGCACGATTAAAGGCTTCTTTATCGTTAACATCGTCTTTGGTCTTTTTCCCTTTGGCCACCGGCGCTTTTTTACCTACGCCGCGACGACCTGCACGCTCTTCTTTAGCGTCAACTTCGTCTTCAGCCTGCTTTGCAAACTGGTTGCTAGTCAGGTGATAATCATCATTATCGGTAGGTTTGGTTTTTTCTTCCTGCGCCCAACGCTCACTGTTTTCTTCCGCTAAACGACGGGCTTCTTCTGCCTGACGCCGGGCTTCTTCTTCCAGTTTGCGCAGCGCTTCTGCTTCCTGTTGCTGGCGAATGCGCTCGGCTTCTTTACGGGCTTCTTCTTTCGCTGCGCGACGTGCCGCTTCTTCCGGATCGTCTTTGGCTAGCTGGGCGTTTTTCGCTTCTTCGCGCTTACGGGCTTCAGCTGCTTTACGTTCAGCTTCCTCTTTCGCACGCTGTTGCGCCTGTTCACGGGCAACACGCTCAGCCTCTAACCGGGCAGCCTCAGCCTCAGCACGGGCTTTTTCTTCAGCCTGGCGGGCTTCTTCCTGCGCTTTTAGCGTAGCTTCATCCAGCATTGGCTTTTTGATATAGGTTTTTTGCTTACGCACTTCTACCTGAATTTCACGATTGCGACCTGCGCCACCGGCGACACTCAGGGTGGTTTTCTCTTTGCGCTTTAAGGTCAGCTTTGCCGGCTCTGCCGGTTTACCGCCATGCTGCTTGCTCAAATGCTCAAGCAGTGCTTTTTTCTCGTCTTCGCTTACCGTTTGGCCCTGGGCCTTGGTAATGCCTGCATCAGCAAATTGTTGCACTAACCGATCAACAGTAGTACCGACATCACTGGCCAGTTTTTCTATGGTGACTTCTGCCATTTGTGTTGTTACCTCCGTTGACTACTTAGTTACTTTCATTAAACCAGACGATATTACGGGCAGCCATAATCAGGGCTGCGGCTTTCTCTTCAGGCATTTCTACAATTTCTAACAAATCGTCGGTTCCTAGTTCTGCCAGGTCATCCAGCGTGATCACACCTTTGCTGGCGATGACATAAGCAGTATGGGTATCTAATCCTTCCAGTGCCAACAATGCTTCTGACGGCTTGGCCCCTTCCAGAGATTCTTCATTAGCCAGTGCTCGGGTGGTTAACACGTCTTTGGCACGGCTACGTAACACTTCTACCGTATCTTCGTCTAAGCCATCAATTGACAGCAATTCGCTAATCGGTACATACGCAATTTCTTCCAGGGTGGCGAAACCCTCGTCAACCAGCACGTCAGCAAAGTCTTCATCAATTTCCAGCGCGTCCATAAAGATTTGCCGTACTTTTTCGGTTTCTTCCTGGTGCTTTTTCTTCATATCTGAAACTGACATCACGTTCAGTTCCCAACCGGTTAACTGACTGGCAAGACGCACGTTCTGACCGTTACGGCCAATTGCCATCGCCAGGTTAGAATCCTCAACCGCAATATCCATTGAATGGGCATCTTCATCCACGATGATTGACGCCACTTCGGCCGGTGCCATGGCGTTGATTACAAACTGGGCATCGTTGTCGTCATACAACACGATATCAACCCGCTCGCCACCCAGTTCATTAGAGACAGCCTGCACCCGTGAACCACGCATACCAACACAAGCACCGACAGGGTCGATGCGGCGGTCATTGCTCTTCACGGCAATCTTCGCCCGTGAACCCGGGTCGCGGGCCGCACCACGCAGTTCAATCATTTCTTCGCCAATTTCCGGCACTTCAATGCGGAACAGTTCCATCAGCATTTCTGGCTTGGCACGGCTTAAAAATAACTGTGCGCCCCGGGCTTCTGGTTTTACATCAAACAGTAAGGCACGTAAGCGATCGCCCGGACGGTAAGTTTCGCGTGGTAACATCTCTTCGCGCGGTAACATCGCCTCGGCATTGTTGCCCAGATCAACAATAATGCTGTCGCGGTTAACTTTTTTCACCACGCCAGTGACTAACTCACCCACTTGATCCAGATAGGCTTCAACCACTTGTGACCGCTCAGCTTCGCGTACTTTTTGCACGATAACCTGCTTCGCCATTTGCGTGGTAATGCGGTCAAATTCAATAGATGGAATTTGCTCTTCAACAAAATCGCCAATTTTCAGATTGGGTTCGTCATATTGTGCGGCAGATAGCGTGATTTCACGGTACGGATGCTCCATCACCGCATCATCGGCAACGACTTCCCAGCGACGAAAGGTCTCATAAGAGCCCGTCTTACGATCAATGCTAACGCGAACTTCGATATCGCCTTCGTTCTTCTTTTTAGTGGCAGCGGCTAATGCGAATTCCAGCGCCTGGAAAATCTTTTCCCGCGGCACGGACTTTTCGTTCGACACCGCATCAACAACTAATAATATTTCTTTTGCCATGGTCTATGCCTCGTTCTGATGCTACCCGGGCCGGTTAAAATACCGGCACCACGTTTGCTTTATCAATGTTATCGACAAGCAAACTAAAGGGTTTGCCATCTACTTCCATTACCAACATATCGCCATCAAGCGCCGTTAGTATGCCTTTAAATTTGCGCCGGCCGTCCTGAGGTACAGTCAATTTAACCTCGATTTTCTGGCCAACGTAGCGTGCGAATTGTGCTTCGGTAAATAATGGGCGATCCAGGCCGGGAGACGAGACTTCCAGCGTATATTCCGTTGGGATAGGATCTTCAACATCTAGCAGAGCACTAACTTCACGACTGACAACGGCACAATCATCAACAGTGATGCCATCGCCTTTATCGATAAAGATCCGCAGGGTGGTATGACGGCCAGCACGCAGCAGCTCGATACCCCATAGTTGATAACCGGCTGCTTCCACAGTCGGCGTCAGCAGCTCAGTTAGTTGCTGTTCTTGTTTAGCCAAAAAAGACCTCCGAAACACAAATAAAAAATGGGCGAAGCGCCCATTACTACTTAAAACTTGGACTCCAGATGCGAAAACGCCCCGAACTAGCGGGGCGAATCAGAATCCAGACACTAATCATATCGCCAATGATTAGTGGTTTTGATTGGTTGCGGGAGCCGGATTTGAACCGACGACCTTCGGGTTATGAGCCCGACGAGCTACCAGGCTGCTCCATCCCGCGTCCGTAACTGGCGCACATTATAACGTGCCTGAACTGTGTCCGCAAGGCATGCTTGCGTTAATTTGGTGCCGAGAGCGGGACTTGAACCCGCACGTCCGAAGACACTACCCCCTCAAGATAGCGTGTCTACCAATTTCACCATCTCGGCGTAAAACTTAATTGCCTACCGGAATGTCGTTGACGTCATCTTTTTTGGCAGGGGCCTGCTCGGTCGTTACCGGGACAGACTGAAAGAAATCGCTGCCATCATCTGGCTTGCTTTGCTTAGCAGTAAAGTTACCCAGCACAATACTCAGCACAAAAAACAAGGTCGCCAGTACTGTAGTAGTCTTGGTCAGGAAATTACCGGTACCTGAAGAACCAAATACTGTTGCCGAAGCGCCTGCACCGAACGCTGCGCCCATGCTGGCGCCTTTACCGTGCTGAATCAGTACCAGGCCAATCAGAGCCAGTGAAATTAACAAATATAAAGCAATAAAAATCTCGTACATACTTAGTCCTTTGCGCTCAGGCAAATTTGTACAAACTCATCAGGCTTTAAGCTGGCTCCGCCAACCAAAGCACCATTTATGTCTGGCTGTGCAAAAAGTGCTGCGCTGTTCGCTGCATTGACACTGCCGCCATATAAAATTCGTAACTGCGTTGCAGCTTCGGCATCATAACGGCTTAATTCCGCCCGGATAAACGCATGTGTTTGCTGCGCCTGCTCCGGTGTTGCCGACTCGCCGGTACCAATGGCCCAAATTGGCTCATAGGCAATTACCGATTTGCTCAGTAATTCGGGCTGCGAAGCATACACTGCAGCTAGTTGTTTCGCAAGAACCTGCTCAGTTTTTTCTTGCTGCCGCTCGGCCAGCGTTTCACCGATACAGAGCACCGGTGTAATGCCACCGGCAATAGCCGCAGCCACTTTCTGGGCAATCAAGCTATCGCTTTCAAACTGATATTGCCGCCGCTCTGAGTGACCAACCAGGCAATAGCTGGCTGATGCCTCTTTTAACAACGCAACGCTTAACTGGCCGGTATAAGCACCTGCTTGCGCTGCGCTGACATCCTGCCCACCTAACGCAAAGTTTCGTTGCACCTTAAACGCCGGCAGCAAGGTAGCTGGCGGACATACCAACACATCTACCGCAGACGAAAGCGAGGCGACAGCCTCTGTTACCGTGCTAACCAGCTCACGGTTGCCATTCATCTTCCAGTTGGCTGCAATCAGAGGTTTAAGCGCCATTGATGATTATCCATTACTAAAACGGGCTGATAGTAACCAAGCTTGTCTGTTAGAACAAGCTTTTCGGTCATAATGGCGCTTGGTTGCACATTTTTTAACTGGTTAGCTGGCGATTTTAACCGCGGCAGCAATTTGCTCAGCGTATTGCCGCACCAGCGTTTCATCTTCACCCTCAACCATCACCCGGATCAGGGGCTCGGTACCGGACTTACGAATTAACACCCGGCCAGTACCCGTCAGCGCTTGTTCAACTTCGCGAATACTTTGTTGCACATTCAACTTATCTAGCGGTGCCGAACCTTTAGCAAACTTCACATTGACCAGAACCTGCGGGAGTTTGCGCATATCAGCACAAAGTGCCGCCAGCGACTTACCACTACCCAACATCGCATTCAGCACCTGTAGTGACGCGATAATGCCATCACCCGTGCAGGTGTGATCCAGATTCAGCACATGGCCAGAGTTTTCACCGCCAATACGCCAGTTCTTCTCCCGCAACAATTCCATCACGTAACGATCGCCAACATTGCTGCGTACAAAAGGTATGTCGAGACGGGCCAGTGCTAACTCTAACCCCATATTGCTCATCAGAGTGCCGACTACGCCACCTTGTAAGGTGCCGGCTTCTTTCGCTGCGCGGGCAATAATGTATACAATTTCATCGCCATCCAGCACCCGCCCAGAATTATCGACCATCATTACCCGGTCACCGTCACCATCGTAAGCAATCCCCAGGTCTGCGCCCTGTGCTAACACAGTTTCACGCAGTAAGTCGGTATGGGTTGCACCACATTGATCGTTAATATTCAGACCATCTGGTTTACACCCAATAGCAATAACCTCTGCCCCTAACTCTTTAAACACCGCCGGCGCAATATGGTAGGTAGCACCATGGGCACAATCAACTACCAGTTTTAATCCGTTTAAAGATAAATGGTTACTCAAATGGCTTTTGCAAAATTCAATATAACGGCCGGCCGCGTCATTAATCCGGGTTGCCTTACCCAGCTTTTCAGATGGCTCACACAGCATCGGTTGTTCCAGCTCATGCTCAATGGCCAGCTCAACCTCATCGGGTAGTTTGGTGCCGTCGGCTGAGAAAAACTTAATGCCGTTATCGTAATAAGGGTTATGTGATGCACTGATCACAATGCCCGCTTCAGCACGAAAAGTACGGGTTAAATAGGCCACTGCCGGTGTTGGCATCGGGCCTAACAGTCGTACATCGATTCCCGCGGCAATCAGACCAGCCTCTAAAGCGGTCTCCAGTAAATAACCTGAAATGCGGGTATCTTTACCAATCAATACTTTACGGGTACCTCGCTCAGATAACACCCGCCCGGCTGCCCAGCCCAGTTTCATCGCAAACTCCGGGGTAATCGGAAAATCCCCAACTCGTCCGCGCACACCATCAGTACCAAAATATTTTCTGCTCATTCCTTAAACTCCGTATCGTGCGGCTGCGGCCACCCGCACAGCCTGCACAGTTTCTTTAACATCATGCACCCGGATAATTTGCGCCCCGGCATAAGCTGCCAACGTAGCACAGGCCAAACTGCCCGCCAGGCGCTCGCTCACTGGTATATCTAATAGTTGGCCAATCATCGACTTACGTGACATGCCGGCCAGCACCGGATAACCGCTTTGCACAAACTTATCTAATGCGGCTAATAGCTGATAATTGTGAGACAGATTCTTACCGAAGCCAAAGCCCGGATCCAGTATTATTTGTGCCGCTGTGATACCCGCTTGCTGACATTCGGCAGCGCGCTGTAGCAGGTAATCGTAAACCTGTTGCACTACATCCTGATAATCGGGTGCTTGTTGCATAGTACCCGGTACGCCCTGCATATGCATAATACAAACCGGTACTTGCAAAGCAGCCGCCGTTTCCAGCGCCGCTGGCTCCTGTAGCGCCCGCACATCATTAATGATATCAGCACCGGCCTGAACCGCCGCTGACATCACCGCCGCTTTACTGGTATCGACCGAGATCACGCAATCAAACCGACTGCGGATCGCACTAACCAGTGGCACTACCCGGTTGAGTTCTTCCTCTACACTGACATCGGCGGCACCCGGGCGGGTGGATTCACCGCCGATGTCTAAAATGGTGGCACCGTCTGCCAACATCTGTTCGGCACTGCGTAAAGCCTGAGATAACTGTTGATGCTTGCCACCATCAGAAAAGGAGTCCGGGGTAACATTTAAAATGCCCATTACCTGCGGGCGGCTGAGATCCAGCTCTCGCTGGCGGGGTAATGCTAAACGCATTGCAGCTTCCTAAATATGAATTGTTATTTGAAAAGACAAACCCCGGTTTACACCGGGGCCTGAGATACAATAACTGCAGTGCTTAGTGCACGTTGCCTTCAGAGGGTTTGTCGGCAACTGAAGGTGCAGGTTTTTCTGCTTTCGCTTCAGCATCACCATCGCCTTTGGAGCCTTTGTCACGCGGTTCCCAGTTTTCTGGCTGGCTTACCGGACGACGCTCCATCAACTCTTTAATTTGCCGTGAATCAATGGTTTCATAAAGCATCAACGCATCTTTCATCGAGTGCAGAATATCCATGTTCTGCTCCAACAACTCTTTGGCGCGATTATAGTTGCGATCGATAATGGCTTTAATCTCAGAGTCGATAATGGAAGCTGTCTCGTCTGACATATGCTTGGCCTTAGCCATACTGCGGCCCAGGAATACTTCGCCCTCCTCGTCTGCATACAACAGCGGGCCAAGTTTCTCTGAGAAACCCCACTGCGTTACCATATTGCGGGCAATAGAAGTCGCATATTTAATATCCTGCGAGGCGCCGGTAGATACGGAATCTGCACCGTAAATCATTTCCTCGGCCAGGCGACCACCATAAGCCACAGAAATTTTACTCTCCAGCTTGCGACGACTAACACTGATCGCGTCCTGCTCTGGCAGGAAGAAGGTGACACCCAATGCCCGGCCCCGCGGAATAATGGTAACTTTATGCACGGGGTCATGCTCTGGTACCAGACAACCGATGATGGCATGACCAGCTTCATGGTAGGCCGTCATCTCTTTCTCGGCATCCGTCATTACCATAGAGCGGCGTTCCGCCCCCATCATAATCTTGTCTTTAGCTCGCTCAAACTCTTCCATACTCACCACGCGGCGGTTACCACGGGCAGCAAAGAGCGCGGCTTCGTTAACCAGGTTGGCTAAATCTGCACCGGAAAAGCCTGGTGTACCGCGAGCAATGACACTGGCTTTCACATCATCGGCAATCGGCACTTTACGCATGTGGACTTTCAGAATTTGCTCACGGCCACGCACATCTGGCAAGCCCACAACGACCTGTCGGTCGAAGCGGCCTGGGCGTAATAAGGCAGCATCCAATACATCCGGACGGTTGGTGGCGGCGATAATAATAATACCTTCATTACCATCGAAGCCGTCCATCTCAACCAGCATCTGGTTTAAAGTTTGCTCCCGCTCATCATGGCCACCACCTAAACCGGCGCCACGCTGCCGGCCTACGGCGTCAATCTCATCGATAAAGATAATGCAAGGTGCCGCTTTTTTGGCTTGCTCGAACATGTCGCGCACCCGCGAGGCACCGACACCGACAAACATTTCAACAAAATCTGAACCGGAGATAGTAAAAAACGGTACTTTGGCTTCACCGGCAATCGCCTTGGCTAACAAAGTTTTACCGGTACCTGGTGGGCCAACCATCAGAATACCTTTCGGAATCTTGCCGCCCAGCTTTTGGAAACGGGAAGGGTCACGCAGGTAATCCACCAACTCCGACACTTCTTCCTTCGCTTCGTCACAGCCGGCGACGTCAGCAAAAGTCGTTTTGATTTGGTCTTCGCTCATCAGGCGGGCTTTGCTTTTCCCAAAGGACATCGCACCTTTGCCACCGCCGCCCTGCATCTGGCGCATAAAGAAAATCCAGACGCCGATCAATAACAGCATCGGAAACCAGGAGATAAAGATCGTGGCCAGCCAGCTGGTTTCCTCAGGTTTAGAACCTAAAGTGCGCACGTCATTCTGAATCAGGTCATCCAGCAGCTTTTCATCATAGCCACCCGGGATCACGGTTTCAAAACGTTCTCCACTGCGTTTAACACCGGAAATGACCCCAGTGCGTTCGATCTTCACTTCGCGGATCAAACCCTGGTTTACTTCCTTTACGAATTGGGTGTAGCTGGTCTGGCGGTCCGCATTTTCATTTGGACTAAAGCTGTTAAATACTGACATCAGCACCACAGCGATAATTAACCAGACAATCAGATTTTTTGCCATGTCGCTCAAGGTTATAACCTCATCATTTACTAGAAATCAAAATACCGGCCCACTTTACTAAATTTTGAAGCCGGTCGCCACGATATATGTCTCACGCGAACGGGCACGTGACGACTCGGGCTTACGTATTTTTACCGTATTAAACACTGCTCTTACGTCTTTCAGGTACTGCTCAAAGCCGTCACCCTGAAACACTTTGACCACAAAACTGCCATTTTGCTTCAACACTTTGTGACACATATCTAGCGCCAGCTCGACCAGATAAATCGAACGCGCCTGGTCAGTGGTATCATTACCACTCATATTCGGCGCCATGTCTGATAGTACCACATCTACGTTTTTACCGCCGATCCGGCTCAGTAGCGCATTTAAAACCGCTTCCTCCCGAAAATCGCCCTGTAAAAACGCGACACCTGCTAACGGGTCCATTGGCAAAATATCACACGCAATAACAGTACCTTGTTGCCCGACGATGCCTGCGACATACTGCGACCAACTACCTGGTGCTGAACCCAGATCCACCACGTTCATACCGGGGCGAATTAACTTATCCTGCTGTTGGATCTCCTCCAACTTAAAGGAGGCCCGCGATCTTAGACCAAGCTTTTGCGCTTTTTGCACAAAATGGTCATCAAAATGCTCTTTCAACCAGCGGGTTGAACTGGCGGAGCGTTTTTTCTTGGTCATGTTACCACTCTTAAATAGTCTTATGCCCTAGATGGCGCTACAATAGGCATAATTCAAGCTTTTACCGGATATTCTAACCTTATGAGTTTAACCAATAAACAAAAACAGTTCTTAAAAAGCAAAGCCCATGATTTAAAGCCGGTTATTTTGCTCGGTGCTAACGGGCTTACGGAAGGCGTAATGGCGGAAATCGACAGCGCGCTAAACTTTCATGAACTGATTAAAATCAAAGTTCCAGGTGAAGATCGCGAGCAAAAAGTCCTGATAATGGATGCGATTATCCGCGAGAGCAAAGCCGAAAAAGTACAAGTCATTGGTAAAATTCTGGTGCTTTACCGGCAGTCAGAAGATAAGAAAATTCAGCTGCCTCGCGGCTAGGCGGCTTACTGAAGAAAGCCAGCACGCTGCAGTGCCTGACGCGCGCTTTGTTCATCTGCAGCAGCCTGGCTAACCAACTGTTCTGGTTTACTGGCTGCGGTTGCCTTGGCAAACTGCCATAGCACCATAGTGTTGTCAGCATAAATCGTTTCAACATGTGCCAATCGGTGCCGGTAACACCACTCGGTATTTTCCACACAAAGCTTGAGTACATCTGCCGGGCAAATCTGCCACTGGCGAAAATCGAGCACCAATGCCCATGGCGCTGCGACTATGGGTTTGACCAGTTTCCGAAACTCCTGCACATACTGTTCGGCATTGGCAGTGGTCCAAAGACCTTGCGCAGAAACCCATAAAACTCGCTGCTCCAGTTTAAGCGCAAAAGGTTTTTTAGATAACATGTACACCTCCGGTGGAACGTCTTGTTACTATAACCGGAATGATCAAGAAATATAGTGTTACCTGGTCCGAGCAGAACATCACAACCCCATGATTAAACTTCGAGACTATCAACAACAAGCGGTACAGGCAGCCATCTCACACTTTAAACAACGTGATGAGTCCGCAGTTATTGTATTGCCAACGGGTGCCGGCAAAAGCTTAGTGATTGCCGAGTTAGCCCGCCAGGCGCGTGGCAGGGTATTGGTGCTAACCCATGTTAAAGAACTGGTGGCACAAAATGCAGACAAGGTTGCTCAGCTGGGTCAGAGCGCCAGTATTTTTTCTGCGGGCTTACAACAGCGAGATCCCACCGGAAAAACCGTGGTTGCGAGTGTCCAGTCTGCTACGCCAAACAAAACACTGTTCAACCAGCCTTTTTCACTGGTGATTATCGACGAATGTCATCGGGTTAGCCTTAGCGAAAACAGCCAGTATCAACAATTACTTAGCCATCTGAAAAACATTAATCCACAGCTGAAACTGCTGGGACTCACTGCCACCCCCTACCGGCTGGGTAGTGGCTGGATCTATCGTAGCCACTATTTTGGAAAAATCGGTAATACCGACAATCCGGCATTTGAACACTGTGTTTTTGATTACCCGTTACGACCACTGATCAAACAAGGGTACTTAACACCACCGCGTTTATTAGATGGGCTAAGCGCGCAGTACGATTTCAGTGCCTTATCACCGGCACCGGATGGCGATTACTCAGCAACTGCTGTCGATTCTCTGCTCGGGAAAATGGGCCGTGCCACCACCTTAATTGTAAAACAAATCCGCGACTTAGGCGCTAACCGCCGCGGAGTAATTATTTTCGCGGCTACCGTTAAGCACGCCAAAGAAATAATGACACTGTTAGCTGATGAATCTGCCGCCATCCTTACCGCCGATACTCCGGATCCAGAACGGGATGCGTTGATACAGGCGTTTAAACAACAACAACTGAAGTTTTTGGTAAACGTTGCTGTACTAACCACTGGCTTTGACGCACCGCATGTCGATTTTATTGCGATATTAAGACCAACCGCTTCAGTCAGTTTATTTCAGCAGATGGTAGGACGTGGCTTACGGCTCTCCCCCAGTAAAGACGAATGTTTGATCATTGACTATGCCGCTAATGGCTATGATATTTTTTTTCCGGAAGTCGGGGCGCCGAAGCCGCATAGTAAAGCAAAACCGGTACAGGTACCCTGCCCCAGTTGTGGATTTGCTAACTTATTCTGGGGTCTGACTGACCAGGATGGCGATATTATCGAACACTACGGCCGCCGTTGTCAGGGTTTAATCGCCGACAGCCAACAACAGTGCGACTTTCGCTTTCGCAGCCGCCAATGCCCGGATTGTGGTGCCGAGAACGACATCGCGGCCCGCAGTTGTGGACAATGCCAATCGGTTCTGGTTGATCCCGACAAACGACTGCGTGAGGTGTTAAGTCAGCAACATCATCATCTATTTCGCTGTGACGCTATGAAACTTAGTGCCGAAGAAGGTCAGCTAAAGGTTACCTATTATGATGTGGATGGCACGCCGTTTTATCGCTGGTTTAAACTGGACACTGCGGCTCAGCGCCGGGCGCTTTACGCTGTTTTTATCAAACCACACAGTAAAGCACCTGGCTTACCGCTGCCCGCATTCACCAACGCGACAGAGCTGGCTGCACTGGCGGCCTGTTTTCGGCCACCCCAGCTTTTATTGTTGCAGAAGCAGCAAAAGCACTGGCAGCTGGTCGAGGCATTTTTTGATTATCAGGGGCGTTTTCTGCATCGGGATAAAATATAAAAATAAAGTTACAAAAGGTACTATACAAGATTAAAATAGCAGCACTTTGCTAAAAAGGATTTTACTATGCAAGCTGGAGTGGCTTACTGTGACGCCAAAGTGCCCTTTGCAGCCGGTTTTAAACTAGCCCAAGACGCCGCAACGCAGGGCAACATTACCGAAGTTGCCGTATTACTGCTATTTTGCAATGCAGCGACCGACTATCAGCGCCTGCTGGATGGTGCGCGGCAATATTGTGGCGGCAACACCATTATTATCGGCGGCTCCGCCGTAGGCGCTATTACCAATCAACATATCGTTAGTACCGGGCAGCCGGCTGTGGCTATGGCTATTTCTGCTACCGATGTTCAGTTTCAAGCTGCTGTGGCAGAACAGCTAAGCCGCGACCCTTATGTTGCAGGTAAAGCGTTGGCCCAGGCTTTACCCTCATCAATATCTGCAAAATTACTATTATTGTTTTACGACTCGGTGCGCTATGCCGGGAATGGGCTGCAGCCGGCAGTACTTAATCCGTCGCCGCCGTTGCTATTGGGGCTTCGCAAACATCTGGCGCCTTTACCTGCTACTATTGCCGGCGCCGGGCTTTTGGCCGATCAGGTGTTTGGTAGCACTCAACAATTTTATCAACAACAAGCCATAACTGACTCGGCCGTCGCACTGCAATTAAGCGGCAACCTCAAACCTTATATTGTAGCGATGCATGGTTGTGAGCCTTTTACTGCGCGGCACTTCACTATTAGCCGCAGTTTCGGCCAATTTATCTACGAATTGGATCAACAACCGGTATGCAGACTGCTGGACGAGATCATTGGTAACCGGCAATGGCGCAATCAGAAACCGGTTAGCGATTTCGCACTGGGTGTACGCTACCCGCAACAGAGCAATAGTCGCTATAGCACGCCTTATGTTACACGGCTAATAAACGGCATACTGCCGAATGATGAAGGCATTATCCTGTTTGAGCCTGATTTGGTGGAAGGCAGTAAAGTGCAACTGATGCAGCGCAGCAGTGCCAGTATTGTCACAGCAACCCAGCGACAATTGGACGCAGTGCTAACTCAAATGCAAATCGAGCAAAGCACCGCAGTCGCTGCCTTGTATTTTGATTGTGCAGGACGACTTCACAGTGGCACCCCAGAAGCAAAGCTCGTGCAGCAACGCTTAACCGCAGCGAATATCCCACTGCTGGGGATTTACTGCGGCGTTGAAATTGCGCCCATAGGCCTGCATAGTCGCAGTCTGGATTGGAGCGCAGTGCTAATTCTGCTTTGCCGTTAGTGCATGATGCTTGACGACTTGCAGCGTAATCCGTATCTTAGCGCTCTGCGTTGCGGGTGTAGTTCAGTGGTAGAATGCCAGCTTCCCAAGCTCGAGATACGGGTTCGATTCCCGTCACCCGCTCCATCTTGTCATTTCTTTATCTTTTTCCCTTTGCGCCTTAACTTAATTGTTAATTTTGTTAAACTGCATTATTCATTTTTTCAGTTCCAGTTCGTTCGTATGCAAACGCTATTTGAGTTTTATCACGACCAGGTTTTATATCAGGTAAAAGCGAATAACTTCGGTAAAGAGCAAGTATTCCGCAATGGTCAGTTGGTCTCTGAGGGACGGGCTTTTTTTAGTACCAGCAATGATCACCGTTTTTTATGCCCGACCCATGGGCCAATGCGGTTGTACTTTAAAGTGTCGTTAAAAACTGCTGAAGTTAACTACCGCTTAGAGACTAGTGCAGCCTTACTCTGCGAGGGTAAAACCAAGGCCATACCACCAAAATGGCTGGGTAAATTAGAACAGAAACTTTCACCCGAGCCAGAGCAGCCGGCTGTTGACGCCACTGAACCACTAGCCACCGCTCAACCTGTCGCAACGACCAGTAATAAAAGCGATCGTAACTGGTTTAGACCCTTACTGGTGCTTGGCATATTGCTGTTAAAGTTGTCAAAAAGTGCGGGCGCTATTAAAGCCGCACTCGCCGGCACTGCCCTGGCCGGCTGGGCCTGGTTATTTAATCTTGAATTTGCGATCAGTTTGATTCTGGCCTTATTGATCCATGAATATGGCCATGTTTATGCGATGAAGCGCTCGGGTTTAAAAGTAAAGGGCATCTACCTGTTACCCTTTATCGGTGGTGTTGCTGTCAGTGAACGCGCGGTAAGCCGTTGGCAGGATTTTAAAATTGCCATAGC
This sequence comes from Alishewanella sp. WH16-1, assembly GCF_001441695.1. Taxonomy (NCBI): domain Bacteria; kingdom Pseudomonadati; phylum Pseudomonadota; class Gammaproteobacteria; order Alteromonadales; family Alteromonadaceae; genus Alishewanella; species Alishewanella sp. WH16-1. Next base: position 105,683 of record NZ_LCWL01000029.1, read on the forward strand.
CGGGCCAGCTTTTGGTACTGCAGGGGCACTGGTTGCCTACTGGCTGTGGCTGGAAACCGGGCAGCCAGCGCTAGCACTATTTGCTGCGATCAGTTTATTGCTTAACCTGTTTAATTTATTACCCATGGTGCCGCTGGATGGTGGCCGGATCGTGCAAGCTGCCGCCTATAGCAGAAAAGGTAAAGCCGCGAAAATAGGGTTACTGCTGATAACCGGCGGCCTGTCCTGCGCCGCCTGGTATTTTGGTTTTTACCTGTTAATGCTGTTTGGCATCCTAGGCACCTTCGACTTACTAAGTGATACCGACGAGCGCGATAAAGCCCTGCAGCCTATGACCGACACCGGTATTTTAGTCACTATCCTGGCCTACTGCGGCTTGTTGGCCGTTTTGCTCTGGCTATCGGTATTAATGGCAGACAGCGGTATTCCGGGTACTAACTTGCCACTGATTTTTATCTCCAGCTGATTTTTTCAATTTAAGTAAGCCTTTAAAGACCTCGAATTCGATGACTTTGCTTTTTGTTACTACACCGCTAATCCCATCGAATTCGATGGGATTAAGCTTATGTTGCGTAGCAGCGAAGTTCAGTGATAACAGAATCCCAGTTTTCACCTTGTTCTGGATCTTTTTTGTAATCGTCTAAACGAGAGGTAAGAACTGCGCACTGCCAGGCTGTCAACCCCGAATCTGTAGCAAGGATCTCTGAGTTTATGGAAACAAACTCAGCTTTTATCAAGCTGGGATTGCTTGGCAGCTGCTTTTGGCAATACTTCGTTACTCTTTTCATTCTCATCGTGTTTCCACTGAAATATAGCGCTCCGAATTCCCTCGATATCAACTAACCCGGCTGAGGTATCCCCAGAAATTCATTAGCTAAAATAAAAAGTTAGGCGATTAGGGAACATTC
>NZ_LCWL01000014.1:0-1199 GCF_001441695.1 Alishewanella sp. WH16-1
GGTAATCATCCCATTTTTAAATGACACTAAAAGTAGAAGGTTGCGTCATTAAAGCCTGTTTGTATTTGGGTGGTATGCCACCAATTGCTTTGTTTGGTCGTTCATTATTGTAAAACCAAAGCCATTCTGTCGCATGATCTTGCACTTCGGCAATACTGTTGAATAAATATTGGTTCAGCCACTCGTAGCGAACGGTGCGGTTGTACCGCTCGACATAAGCATTTTGCTGTGGATTGCCAGGCTGAATAAACATCAGTTCAACTTCATGTTTTTCAGCCCATTCAGCCAATAATGCACTGATATATTCCGGGCCATTGTCGCTTCGTATCTGCTTTGGCTTACCACGCCATTCAATGACTTGATTGAGTGTGCGGACAACACGTTCTGCCGGCAGCGAAAAGTCGACCTCAATCGCCAGACCTTCACGGTTAAAATCGTCAATGATATTCAGCAGCCTGAAGCTACGGCCATCCTCAAGCTGGTCATGCATGAAGTCCATAGACCAACACTGGTTCATCGATTCCGGTACGGCCAATGCATCAGGTTTATCCCGTTTTAAACGTTTCTTAGGCTTTATCCGTAGATTAAGCTCCAGCTCACGGTAAATCCTCAACACCCTTTTATGGTTACAGTTGAAACGCTTCACGTTGCGTAAAAAATAAAAACACATACCAAAGCCCCAACTGCGATGGGCTTCGGTCAGACGCAGCAGCCAATCAGCAATTTTAGCGTTTTCGTCACTCAGTTTGGCCCGATAGCGATAACAGGTTTCGCTAAGCCCAAACAAGGCACACGCTAACTTGATGGTAATGGAATGGTTTTGCACCGCCTTTTGCGCCAACTCCCGTCGACGCGACGGCTTTACCACTTTTTTTCGATGGCCTCTTTAAGGATTTCGGCTTTGAGCCGCTCCTCGGCATACATCTTTTTAAGCCGTGCATTTTCGGTTTCAAGCTCTTTCAATCTGGCCATCATGGACGCATCCATGCCGCCGAATTTGGCGCGCCACTTGTAGAAAGTAGCCGAACTCATGCCATGCTCACGACACAGCTCTGGAACGGGTGCGCCGGCTTCGGCTTGCTTTAAGATTGCCAGGATTTGGCTGTCGCTAAATTTTGATGTTTTCATGCAGAATCTCCTGCGTTTATGTTACGAGAAAATTCTACTTTTGACGTCAGTTATTTTTAGGGATGATTACC
>NZ_LCWL01000131.1:0-980 GCF_001441695.1 Alishewanella sp. WH16-1
TCGATAAATCACATACGGCCACATACCAAAGCGATTTAGCCAAGCAAGGAAAAAGTGAATGGCAGCAAGTGCAGTAATAAAAGCGGTAAAGGTGCCAATGGCAAAAACCAGCCAATCAATACTGGCGGCATCAGTACTAATTACTTCCAGCAATTTAACGCTGGCTGCTAAAAAGGTGATAGGTATCGCCAGTAGGAATGAAAAGCGCGACGCAGCTTGCCGGGTTAAACCCAGCAGCAAACCTGCTGTGATGGTTGCACCAGAGCGTGAAGTGCCGGGGATCAGAGAAACGGCCTGCGTTAACCCCACCAGCAGCGCGTCTTTCAGTGTCAATGTTGACAAATCGCGTTCAGCCTTAGCCGTAACATCGGCAAAACCAAGCAGAATACCAAATACTAAGGTAGTAACAAAAATAACGGCCACCGAGCGCAGGTGGGTATCAATTAAATCCAGTAGTAGTAAACCAGCGATGCAGGCCGGAATGGTGCCCAGCACAACGGCAAGCGCCAGAGGGCTTTGTCCGACATGTTGGCGCCGCGCAAGTGCTGCCAGGCTATCTGTTGTTAAGTTGAACACATCGCGGCGAAAGTACAGCAGCACCGCCAAAAGGGTGCCCATATGCACAGCTAAATCAAATGCCAACCCTTGATCGACTTGGCCTGTAACCAAAGGTGCCAGAATAAGGTGGGCAGAGCTGGAAATCGGCAAAAACTCGGTAATACCCTGTAAAATGCCAAGAAAAATAGCGTAAAGTGCACTCATATCGCGTTAAAGTTCCGTTTTATCAGCAAACTAGATCGGCAAAAATCGCAGCAGTTTAACATAAACGCCGTTTTTAGGTTCAAGGGGGCTAAAATGTTTTCGCATGCACTGATATTGTCTGTTGGTGATGTAATCGGAATTTGTTCGCTTCAGAAAATCGTTCCGGAACCTTCCTTTAAAATTACATACTAATGTAGATCTGAGGTATCCCCAGAAAT
>NZ_LCWL01000127.1:0-1023 GCF_001441695.1 Alishewanella sp. WH16-1
TGCTTATACTATGCCTGATAGTTATTAACACACCGCATTAGCGATAGGGTTAGCCCATTTAACGCGCCAAAAAACAAACCCGCGCGAGGCGGGCTTGTGGTTCGGTATCTGACCCTGAAGGTTCGACAGAATGCTGAATAATGCCAGATGGTACTAATCTCTAAGCAGCAGCGGTATTACGATGCTCTTACCACGCTTGCTGATACCATGCCTGATAGCTATTAACACACCGCATTAGCGGTAGGATTAGCTAATTTAACGCGCCAGAAAAAACAAACCCGCGCTAGGCGGGCGTGTGGTTCGGTATCTGACCCCGAATGAATGAATGTAATGTCAGGGGTGTGATTGCATATAATCTTTCAGTGCCTGTTCAAGCCTTGTTTGCCATCCTTTTCCACTGGCACGGAAATAACCCACCACTTCAGGCGACAAACGAATCGTTACGCTTTCTTTTTTAATCGCAGCTTTAGGACGGCCCATTTTGGTCAGTGGCTGAAACTGCGCAAAGTCATCGGCTGTTGCTTCAAAATCATCTGTATCAGCAGCTATCATTTCGTTAATTTGCTGATCCTCTTCCGGCGTTGGCCGATTAAGTTGTCTGTTTTGTTGCTTCATATAATGCGACCTCTCTGCTATTCGCTTTACGTAAGCTGATAATGCGGATGGCATCTTCCCGATGAGTATGCACCACACAGTACAGCCTGTTTTCAGCCGGCATAATGGCATAGCCACGATAACGCACTTCACCATAATCTCGACGCACGTCTTCAGCACCTAACCAGGAATCCCAGTCCAGGTTTGCCGCCGCGGACAGTGAAATCCCGCGTTCAGTCTGATTCCTCAGATTTCTTTGTGGATCATAGGTGATGTTCATACACTAAGTGTACATACAAAAAGTAATTTAAGCAAAGTGCATCCCGCAAAACTACGCAAAAACAAACCCGCTCGAAGCGGGCTTGTTGTTCGGTATCTGACCCCGAAGGTTTTAAGGTTTTGACCCCGAAGGTTTAGGCGGGCTTGTGG
>NZ_LCWL01000008.1:0-1021 GCF_001441695.1 Alishewanella sp. WH16-1
TGTGTGATTCATAGAGATCGTTTCAATCTTCTCAGCTCTAATTCAAGCCTGTAGTTTTGTTCTTGTAGGGGTTCTTTTGCTGGCTCATAAAGCTCCTGAACCTCTTCAGAATAAGGCGTTTGTTCAGCCATTTCGAAGTATCGTTCCATGGGTGTTTTTCCATGGTGTGCGCTATGAGGCCTCTCCCAGTTGTAGTAATGCTGCCATTCAGCAAGCAGGCTATCTAAATCGTCTGATGCTAAGTCTACCGTTGCATAAAACTCTGTTTTATCAGTTTTCTGTGAGCGCTCTACTTTGCCATTTAGGTGAGGTGAAGCAGGTTTATTTGGTCTGAATTTGATGCCATGGATCTTCAATTTCTCCTGAACTTTACAGGCGAAGAATTCTCGGCCACGATCTGTTTGAATACGCTGAATTGGAAATGGCATTTCCTCAATCACGCAATCAATGAAATCCAGCGTGTTAGCAGCCGTTCTGCGGCTATACAGCCTTAAAACCCTGTAGCGGGTGCAGTCGTCAATCGAAGTGTATTGATAGAGATTAGGCCCTATCTTACAGGTATCCATTTGTATTCTATCGCCAGGAACTGGGCGAACATACCTGATGTAATCTGGTTTCTTACGGTAGGTAACAACAGGCTTTACTTCATTTCGCGTCAAGATCTTATGGATAGTTGCAATTCCAAGAGAGAGCCCATGCAGGCGGCCAAGTTCGCTTTGAATACGCCTTGCTCCAAGGTTTCGAGAGCGTCGCAAAGATAAAATTAACTGCTCTTCAGTCTCACCAACCTTTGTTGAAGGTGAACTCTTAGGACGCCTGCTTTGGCTACCCAGACCATCTACACCGTCTTTCCGATAACGCTGCCACCATTTTCTTAAGGTAGGTCTGGATATGCCACAACGACGGCAGACCAAGCCCGCATCACGGGTCTCTTCGTATAGCTTTATCCACTGTAATCGCTGCTGTATTTCTCTATTCATAGACACCCATTATATTGAAATGATGTCTATGAATCACACAG
>NZ_LCWL01000102.1:0-949 GCF_001441695.1 Alishewanella sp. WH16-1
CCCCTTGAATCAGCATATTGCGTAAATAGGCATTACCACGTTTGGTTATGCCTGCCAATTTTTGCTTCCCTCCGCTGGAATGCTCTTTAGGGACTAATCCAAGATTAGCCGAAAAGTGCCGACCATTTTTGTAAGCTTTACCATCACCCGCAAATGCGAGAGCTGTCGTAGCCGTCTTTTCACCTACACCACGAATGGTCATCAATCTCTTGGCATTGGGGTTGGTTTGGGCCTGAGTTTTAATATGTTTATCTAACCGGTCAATAACCGCATCTAGTGATGCCCATTCTTGTTGGATATCACAGATAAGTGCTCGTGCCGCGCTAGTAAGGCCATTTTCTGCATCTTCCAATAAATCAGACAACGCATTTTTTAACGACGTTCTGCCGGTTGCGAAGATAATGCCATATTCATTTAACAAGCCGCGCAGTTGATTTATCAAAGCCGTGCGAGCATCCACCCGACGTTTCCGGAGTTTATGTACTATCATCATATCGGTTTGCTCAAGACTACGGGGTCTGACGAAGTGCATATTGGGGCGCCTTGCCGCTTCAGTAATCGCGAAAGCATCATTACGGTCATTTTTGTTGCCTTTGACAAAAGGCTTTACATGAATAGGCGGGATAAGTAACACCTTAAAGCCAAGTGCTTCTAAAGTGCGCCCCCAGTAATTTGAACCAGAGCAGGCTTCCATTGCAATGGTTGCATCTGGGTAATCAGCTAACAAGGCCAGCAAATCCTTACGTTTAATCGTACGATTAAAAACGGCTTTACCTGCCTGATTGACGCCACAGAGCTGAAAAATACTTTTTGCTAAATCGATTCCAATTAGTGTAACTTTCATGTTGGACACCTCATGTAAACTTATTGACGGTTAACACATCAATAATGGCGCATTGTGACGCCGATTTCACTTGAGGTGTCCATCTCATCATCCCTGTGCCCTTTC
>NZ_LCWL01000124.1:0-918 GCF_001441695.1 Alishewanella sp. WH16-1
TAATGCCGGTCAGTTAAGCTGACCGGCATTTTTCTTTCTAACAGGGTATTTCTGCTTACTCGACTTTATACACCGTGGGTAACATCGCTCTCGTCGTCCAGGTAGTAAGAAGTAAGCCGCCATTTCGGTAATATTCATCACTACCCGTGGGACTCTTCCTGGCGCAACATAGGGTAATGTCGCTAACTGGAATACGATGTAACTTGCTGATTCTTTGAAGCTCAGCTGACTTGGCGTGATATCTTTTCCTAACGAGGCAGCCATAAGTACCATCTGATACCGGATCAAGTTATAGGCCAGCAATACTCCCCACAGCTCTTGTTTCACCATATCTGGTTTTCTTGAGCGCAGTGTGTAGGTATTCTGCAACATTGACTGCTTTATTTCCCTGAAGCCCAGTTCGATTTCCCAACGGGTCGAGTATAAATCAACAATGTCAGCGGCAGGAAAACGCATCGGGTCTACCAAAGAGCAGAGTATTTTGACTTCTTTGTCTTTGATGGTTTTAGTCAGCAATCTCGCTTCAATCGTATGCGGTAAGTCTGCGAATTTCTTGCGTGATTGGGGCGTCGTTGTCAGTCGTACCAGTTGATCCTGTTTGCCCAATGACCGAATGACTTCATACTGTGTATGCTTCTTCAATGGCAGTAACCAATGGCGTTGTTCACCTGTACTTTGCCACTTATAAAGCAAACCCAGTGAGTAAAACCCCTTATCGAATATTGTCAGAGAGTTATCACTGGTATGAGGGATTAGGTCCTCAGCTAAAATCATCTCATTAGTATCAACACTGTCAAACCGGCTGGCGGTGAGCAAATGGCTCGTTAACTCCATCTGACATACCATTCGAATTTGTGGGTAGCAGGCTTCTCCCGTGTGCGACTTCGTTCTGGCGAATGCGGCACTATTCTCTGGTGT
>NZ_LCWL01000055.1:0-870 GCF_001441695.1 Alishewanella sp. WH16-1
ATAGCGCGACAATTTCAATTAACCGATAACGCATTAGCAGCTCCCAGCGCAGTGGCCAGCCGCTGGCAACTAAACAGCCACTGGTGTCTGGGTTGCTATTGGTATCTATCGAAAGCGGTTGCTGCGGTTGACTATTTTGCATCTGAACTCCTGTAAAATGTGTCTGAATAGCATACACACCTGCAATCAATACGTTTTAGGCGTTATCCGTTGCTGCATTTAAGGTGGCAACCGGCCAGGGTAAATTAAACTGCTTTAAAATAGCTTGTTCTGCCGCTAACCACTTACTGAAGTTATCAATCTTTAAGCCATAAGGAATAGCTAACACATAATACTCATAGGCCAAATAAACCAAATCGGCATAGCGCCAAATGCGCCCAGCATACACCACTTTATCGTGCTTAGCTTTGGCTAAGTGCTCAATAGCATTGATAGTTTTACATAGCTCTTGCAAGCGGGTTAGCCGGGGTAAGTCCTCAGCATGAATAGGTTGCTTGTTCATTATTAGCTCGCGTTTTGTTGGGTGTTACCCCAACTCTAAGTCAGTGCGCGAACGCCTTAAAGGGTTTGCCGCAAAGGCCAAAAAACATCTGCCTGAAAATCATACACTGAACGCCTGCACAGTATGGCGTGAAAAATGAAACAGCCTAAGATGGTGACACACGGATGACATGTCACTAACCATGACAGTGTATGGACCAACTAGCAGGATGCTATTGGCAAGGATGCTTTTAAGGAAGCTATTAGTAAGGATGCTATTTGCTTGGAAGCGCAGGGACAAATCGGCAAGGATGCCAATTATCAAAGGAGGCTAATATGAGCGTGCTACAGAGAGACTTATTCTTAATTACCTTAGAAGCGCAATTTCGC
>NZ_LCWL01000138.1:0-822 GCF_001441695.1 Alishewanella sp. WH16-1
ATAGCGCGACAATTTCAATTAGCCGGTAACGCATTAATAGCTCCCAGCGCAGAGGCCAGCCACTGGCAACTAAACAGCCGCTGGCCTCAGGGTTACTATTGTTATCTGTCGAAAGCGGTTGCTTAGGTTGAGGGTTTTGCATCTAAACTCCTGTAAAATGTGTCTGATTAGCATACATATCTGCAATCAATATGTTTCAGGCGTTATCCGTTTCTGCATTAAAGGTAGCAACCGGCCAGGGTAAATTAAACTGCTTTAAAATGGCTTGCTCTGCCGCTAACCATTGGCTGAAGTTATCAATCTTTAAGTCATACGGAATAGCCAGCACATAATATTCATAAGCCAGATAAACCAAATCGGCATAGCGCCAAATACGCCCAGCATACACCACTTTATCGTGCTTAGCGTTGACTAAGTGTTCAATAGCATTGATAGTTTTACACAGCGCTTGTAAGCGGGTTAGCCGGGGTAAATCCTCAGCGCGAATGGGCTGGTTGTTCATAGTTAGCTCGCGTTATGTTGGGTGTTGCCTCAACTCTAAGTCAGTGCGCGAACGTCTTAAAGGGTTTGCCGCAAACGCCAAAAAACATCTGCCTGAAAAACATACACTGAACGCCTGCACAGTATGGCGTGAAAAAAGAAACAGCCTAAGATGGTGGCTTATGGATGACATGTCACTAACCATGACAGCAAAGGACAAGATAGCAGGATGCTATCAACAGGGTAGGAATTTACTGGCAGGGATGCCCATACTTGGAGGAAGTTGGAATGACGGTACTGCAACAAGATCTATTCTTAATAACCTTAGAAGCGCAATTTCGC
>NZ_LCWL01000121.1:0-5258 GCF_001441695.1 Alishewanella sp. WH16-1
AATTTGTGGGGATCCCTCAGACCCATCGTCTTAAAATATAGTTTGAAAGCCTAAAGTTACCAGAATTGTACTGTTTAAAAAATGACAAACCGATAAAAAATCCGCTTAATACAAAAAAAACGGTTACACCATGTGAACCATAGCCGCTTAAAACAACACGAAAAACTTTTTCAAGAATGCCATTAGCTGTGTTTTCATCATAAAAACCAAAAAATCGAGAAATGCCATGACCGAGTAGTACTGCAAATGCAGCAATAAACCTTATGTAGTCAAACGTTGTTGATGCAAATCCATCTTTAATTAATGTATTCATTTAGTTCCTTGCAAAAACAGTATTAGGTTTTTTTTCATTCAGGCTAAAAATTTTGTTTTTTTTAATTTCTTAAAGTGTAATGATTTTTTATGAAATTTAAATTTTATAAAAAATAAATTTTTATTTTTCCTGTTGAAAGGTTTAGATTTATTTATAAAATCTCTGTTTTCATGCAATGCATTAATAAATTATAAGTGTGTTCTGGGTTTTTTTCTGTTGCTCTTTTTTTATTTGAAATTCTATTAATTTCGCGAGATTTTTTGATTGCTTTAAAAATGGCATTTTTAATAAATTCTTTTCTTAAAAAAAGTTTTCTATTAGGTAAACAGTATTTTATCATTGAATATAAATGCTTGGGTAAACGGGTGAAGTTGTGTGGGAATTCTCTGTTAAGCATCCAAATAAAGTGATTAGTATAGCAGCCAAAATACCAGTTCACTCCTCTAGCGGATTGGTTTTCACATCCTCCATTTGCCGGCGCCCTGTGAAAAACTAAGATATCACTGCCAACTATTATCTTTCCGTAATGTATTGCAAAGAACTCAGCAATTTCCCAGTCAAAAGGTGCGAAAGGTTTAAGATAGTTTGAAGCAGCACCAGCCTTAACAAAGGTTTCACGTAAAAAGGATACATTTACTCCAGCTATCGTAGATGCACACCCTTTGCGTGAAGATGGAATCCAAACTCTATCTTTAGAGCTGGCGTAATAGCCACCTGCAACACCAATTATCTCTGGCATTTCCAGATATTTTTCTCGATGGGAATTGATCAAATTAAAATCAATATCTATATCATCATCAATAAAAAGTAAAATTTCACCTTTAGCAAGGTTAGCCGCTGTATTCCAGGCCAGTGTTACAGATGGAACTGAGCAATGATAGTAGCTGAAATTTTTATCAATTTTTAATTTTTCTATCGCAATCAAAATTTCTTCGGGCTTATAGTCTGTAGACTGATCAAATATTATCAATTCAGATTTATCATCAAGATATTTTAATACTTGAGGTAATGTTATTAGTAAATCTTCCATTCTATTGTAAGTTGGAATGATTACACTGCAACTAAGTTTTTTTGATTTCATTGGTTTTCCGGTTAAGTAATTTTATAAGCTTGCTGGAGAGGTAATGCAGTTCATAAACATGTTTTCTTAGTATAAAGCATGAGGTTAAGGTTATGATTGCGAATAAGCTTAAATAAATAAATGACCATAAAATAAAGTTAAAAAATTGATTTTCAATGCTTGCTGTTACATTACTTGCGATGGTAACTGACAAAAATGAAATAGTAAAAATTGCTAAGGATAAGCTTGTAATTTTAATGAAATTTCTCAAGCTCATCAAAATAATCGATGCCAGAAAAAAAATTAAAACTACTGAGATCGAATCTATTATAAGTTTTAATTTTGCTAAATCATCTACTTCAATAAACTGATATAGGTAAAATAAAATGCAAATAGTTAAAAAAAATGAAGTTTCAAAAATAAAAATTAGGTTTGTTTTTTTATAGATAAGAAAGCAGTTATTTGATTGGTTATATATTGCAAGCATCAGTGTAGCTATTGAGAAAATCTTCAGTAGGTTTGCATATTGAACCCACTTTTCTCCAAGAACAAAATTAATAATAAATTCCGAGTGTGAAAAAAGTAGTTGGCATATTGGTGCAGATATAAATAAAGTTATTAGCAAACTCACATTAAACATTTGTATGAAATATGTTTTATTCTCTTTTATGTTCGATAGTTGCGCCAGGAGAGGCTCTGTCATTGGTGTGACAAGATGTTGGCTTGGTATAAATGTCAGGTATTTCATGACATGATATGCACCGACAGAAGTCGCATCAAAAATTTTTGAAACAAAAATCATGTCAATTTGACTTCTAAAATATCCAAATACTGATGAAGGTAAAAGCCAGCCTGAAAAATTAAATTGATTTTTTAAATTTTTAAAATTTAAACTTGGTTTGTATGGTGCGATGACATAACTTCCTATCACTGGTCCTGTGTAGGCAATAAATTGTCCAACGATTAACGCCCAGTAACTTCTGGTTATGATTGCTGTAATGATGGCTGCAGCTGTGGCTATAAATTTTACGACTATAATGTTTTTAACTAATTTCCCATAGGTCTGATTTTTTTTCAGAAGATACACCTGTGGGTTTGTAGCCCCTGAAATAAGTAACATAACGGCAAGAACCATAAAGACTGGGATAAGTCTTTCATCATTAAAAAAGGATGCAAGAAAGGGTGAAACAACAAAAAAAACTATTGCTATGAGTGTTTTTAAAAAAATATTATATGTAAATGCGGTATTTAGAGTGTCTTTTGAAACCTCTTTAGAGGTAATGACATATTGCTCACTGCCTGTTACTGAGACAACTTCGACTAAACCATAGGCGAGGGTTGCGATTGCAACCAATCCAAAATCTTCAGGTGTTAAGATTCTTGCTAAAATAAGCGTACTTACTAAACCTACCAGTTTTTTGCTTGCAGATAAGATAATTAGTAAGATACTGCTGGAAAAAAACCTTTTTAAATTTGTCATTTAGGTGTTCTTTATTCCGAAATTGAATATATCAATATAAGTGGTGGATTTTTATATTTTCCAGCGTGTTCATCTGCGCCACCTAAGGTTAGTAAGATTGTATTGTTATAGTTATCGAACGTTGCTCCAATTATGGGTTTGAATTTTCCATTGGTGAAAACCGTATTGAGAGTACCTGATTCATAAGGTTTAATTTCATGTGGTTTTTTCAGACCAGCAATGACTTTTTCCCAATCTCTTAAGTCCCATAGCCAGTAGTAGTTTGTACTATCGTTTGGGTCATTTGAGCAAAAACCCGGGCAAGCGCCATTTTTTCTTTGCAGTTTATAACCTATACCACTTTTATGACCGCCGGAGCTGCCAAGAACCATATAGGTTCTGGTCTTAGGAACTACAAACCCATAAATCGGGCGGCTTAGCTCAGTTAATATTTTATTGGTTAAGCTTTTATTTAATAAGTCATTGCTGAGTGGATTTTCTATACTAAACAACTGCAGGGGAGTAAGAGGTATTTTTCCTGCGTTTAGATCAGCGTTAATAATATTTCTGATATTAACAGACAGCGCACTTGGCCCTATACTTAACCGGCCATTTATCGGGCGTCCATTGCCATTGCCGACTATTAAGTCAGCATTTAACTTAGGTCTCCATTCTTGGGGAATGGCAGAAATCCAACCTGCAGCTTTGGCCCCGTACTCTAATTGATAAAATTCTAAATTCTCTATGTCTTTTAGATTGCTGCTGTCCGATATCACTAAGGTTGTATTCTTTGCTTTTGCTTCTGCATCATAATATTTAATGGTATTTATAATAAGCCTGCCATAGTCATAGTACATACCAGTGATGCGATCCTGTCCATCAGGATTGGATGTTACCCGATTGAATATGCGGACAAACCCTTGAATAACTGAAGCTGTATTAAGTTGTGAGACATCTACTGCTTTACTTAATGCCGGAATACTAAATTCTGCTATTGCTTGTTGCTGATTATGGCCAGCAAAGAAAATAGAATGATTTCGATGGTTGTAAGCAAGGGTTCCATTCGCCCAATTTACATCTGATTCCCCAATAGTATTTGCAGGTAAACGAAACGCTCCCTGGTACACCAACTGTTCAATTGAAAAAAGTGGCAACTCCGTAGGGTCTGTATTAGCAAAGCTAGTGGTTGAACACAGTAAACAACCTAAGACCAGATAATGTCGCAGTGGTGCAATGCTATATGTCATTTTACTGTACCATCACCCTTAGCCTTTTAATCGTAGTTTAAACCAGGCACGTTCTTTGGCTGGGTTAAAACTGCTTAAGCCCTTAAGCAACCGCTTGCAGATCTGGCGGAGTAACTTGCCTTTCGTTAATACTCTGGATTTCTGTGCGTGTTGTGGTAAGTCTTGTTTATTGAAAAGCTTAGCATCGAGTGAGTGACTTAGGTGCGGTCCATGCACTAATAGTAAAATAATTTGTAGCCGCGCCAGTTGCCGTTCTGTTGAGTGTCTCAGTGTGTTTACTACATAGTTTAAAAAGAATGTGGCTTTTGTTTGATAGGCATCTGCATTAACCGGATCTAATGTTTTAGCAATAAATAACAGCATGGCTTTGCGTAAATCCTGAGCTACCCAAGTATGATTCGGGTATTCCAGCTGGTTGGCATTATCTAAAAATGGTTGCTCGTTTTGCAGCATCCAGCGGCTGTAGTGTATGTAACACTGCAGCGTATAGTGGTAGCTGGTATCAAATTGTTGATACTCCGCTTTAACTCGCAGAAAGCTTACTAAGCTGCTTAGCAGCACCAAATAATGCCAGCCGGTTTCAGCATCTAATAAATTATGCGCTGTAATATGGTCTTCTGGATGAAAGGTCGCCTTAATTACCTGTTCTGCCCGCGCTAACCAGTCTTTTTTGGGTTCCAGCTTGTGAGCATCCAGCAACACATTAATATAGTTGGCCGTTCCTCGGGTAAAAGGGTAGTGATTACAGGCTAAGGTTTCGCCGCGAAGTAGCGCTTTTAGTTTTGGTAGCTCTAAATCTTTTATAAAGAACAATTGTTCTAACAGACCTCCGGCACCCTCGTGGCTATAAACCATCCACTGTGCCAGTTCCAGTACGGCTGCTTTGGACTCCTGATTACCGGTAAGCACATAGTGATAGAGTAGGCCAGTGCTGTAACAATGCTCAGGCCCCGGACCACCACCTATTTGCCCACTGCCAGTGGGATCATTTTTTCTGGAGTAAGTGCGGTGTGTTGAAGTGTGGGCATCCACATAATGGTCAGTGTGCCAGAACAAACCATGGTTGTATTCATGCCGATCTTCAGTGGTATGGTAAATATCGATATCCGTTACATGGCGCGCCAGTTCATCCATCAGCCTGAACCAGCGTGGGTCGCCTGAGATAAAGAACTGGCGGGC
>NZ_LCWL01000007.1:0-789 GCF_001441695.1 Alishewanella sp. WH16-1
ATAAACGATTTGCCCTGTCTGGCCGTGTAATGCTCCCGCCAGATAATGTTTCTTGTTCTGTCCTGGTGTTGCCACTTTACGCTGCTCGCCACGGTGCCCCCAATCTGCACCGATTTTAGGATTCAGATGGATATCCACTTCATCCTGGTAAAACACCGGGTGGTCAATACTGTTATCTGCCAGCGCCTCCCGGATAGCCGCCAGTTTCTCCTTTTTATCCGGGTCTTGGATATAAAGTGTTGGCGCAGCTCGCCGCCAGACAATTCCTGCTTTGGGCAACCAGCGTCTGATTGTTGAGCTGTGGATCTGAATGTTACATAACTTGTTCAGTAACAGCGCAAACAACTCTGTACTCCAGCGTGAACGCTGATATCCAAGCGTCCTTGGCGTGTACTTCAGCAAAATTTTCAGCACGCCACAGATAAAATCCCGATTCTGCCTAGCGGGTCGACCAACGCCTTTAGTTTTTAGACCATCAACACCGGCAACGTCATACCATTTCAACCAGCGGTTAAGCGATGACCGACCCGCTTGCAGTAAGCTCGCAACCTCTGACTTGGTTTTACCTTTCAACACCAGCAAGACGGCATTCGCACGGCGGCAAAGGTCTCTATCTCGTGTTTTGTGAATAATCTTCTTCAGCCGGCGGGTTTCCGCACCATATAAAAATGCTATCCTGTTCATACTCAATGCGTTTGTGTGGCTTATTAGTTTGGCGACCGATCTGATCGCGCAAACCGCATTGAGTTCCCTTCCCTGAGTGATCTACTATTTGGAACAATTATTTAG
>NZ_LCWL01000136.1:0-767 GCF_001441695.1 Alishewanella sp. WH16-1
CAAGCCCGTTATCGTTACAGACGCCGGATTTCGTGGTCCTTGGTTTAGGCAAGTACTGGATATCGGATGGGACTATGTTGGCCGCGTGAGAAACCAAACAAATTATCGCCTTACTCCGCTGCCGTGGCAGCGCTGTACCTCGCTGTATCCCAGAGCCACTAAACGGGCGCAATGGTTCAATCATGTCGAGTTAGCCAAAGAAAACCCATTAATCACCAATTTTGTGCTGTTTAAAGACAAAGCCAAAGGACGACGAGTTTACAACAGAAAAGGTGAGCGAAACCAAAGTAATAGGAATGAACTGGCAGCAAAGAGTTGGAAAGAGCCCTGGCTTTTAGCGACGTCATTAGCTGTCACTCACCAAGGCCAAGCCAATGGCATTGTGAAGCGTTATCAAGCCCGAATGCAGATAGAGGAAAGCTTCCGAGATATGAAGTCGGTGCGGTTTGGCTTAGGTATGAGCATGCATAATACAAAGAAAATGACTCGTTTAGCGATAATGGTAATGATTTCGACCCTCGCGGATCTGTATCTCTATTTGATTGGGCTGCTTGGTCGGGTTGCCGGCTTTGCCCGCTACTTCCAGGCGAATACCGTTAGGGACACTTTTGTCATGAGCTGTCTGTCTTTGGGGCGACGATTACTAGCCAGATGCTTTGATGTCATAGATGAATTGATGGAAGGCATTGATGTCTTCGAGCGACTCCGACAGCATACTTTGGAGTATGCTGTTCGGTGGGAGCCTTAAAATCGTGGGGATCTATCAG
>NZ_LCWL01000050.1:0-767 GCF_001441695.1 Alishewanella sp. WH16-1
TACCTGAACAAGCGCTACCGCTGCATTCTGACCAACATTGAGGAGCGAACCCTGCTCGACCTGCTGGCCACCCGCCGCCAGGACGTGGTGACCAACTACCTGATGAAGCTGAAAGACCGGCAGAAGGTCGAGATCGTCAGCATGGACATGTGGAACCCCTACCGGGCAGCGGTCAAGGCTGTGCTGTCCCAGGCCCGTATCGTGGTCGATAAGTTCCATGTGGTGCGCATGGCCAACGATGCCCTAGAGAGAGTGCGCAAGGACCTCAGAAAGGAGCTGAAACCGTCCCAGAGCCGGACTCTCAAGGGAGACCGGAAAATCCTGCTGAAACGCGCTCACGAAGTCTCAGACCGGGAGCGCCTCATCATGGAGACCTGGACAGGCGCGTTCCCGCAACTGCTGGCCGCCTACGAGCACAAGGAGCGCTTCTACGGCATCTGGGACGCCACCACACGGCTCCAGGCAGAAGCCGCCCTGGACGAGTGGATAGCCACCATCCCGAAGGGCCAAAAGGAAGTCTGGAGCGATCTGGTCAGGGCAGTGGGCAACTGGCGCGAAGAGACCATGACCTACTTCGAGACGGACATGCCCGTCACCAACGCTTACACGGAGTCCATCAACCGACTGGCCAAGGACAAGAACCGTGAAGGGCGCGGTTACTCCTTCGAGGTGATGCGGGCACGAATGCTCTACACCACGAAGCACAAGAAGAAGGCACCGACTGCGAAGGTCTCTCCTTTCTACAAGAAAACCATCGGTTACGGACT
>NZ_LCWL01000130.1:0-756 GCF_001441695.1 Alishewanella sp. WH16-1
CGCCTGCCTTTTGACTACTGACATAAATGTTGCAGTCATCCGCATAGCGGCAGAAGCTGTGTCCGCGCCGTTCAAGCTCCTTGTCCAGTTCGTCCAGCAGGATATTTGATAACAGTGGTGACAGCGGTCCGCCTTGTGGCATTCCCTTATCACGTTTTAACACACCCTGCTCATCTACCATCTCTGCTTCCAGATATCGGCGGATGAGTTTGAGTAGCCGGCCATCTTTGATGATTCGGGCTAACCTCGACATCAGGATGTCGTGGTCTACCCGGTCAAAGAACTTCTCTAAATCCATGTCCACAACCCAGCGTTTGCCGCTATGGATGTACTGCTGCGCTTGGCGCACAGCTTGCCATGCATTGCGGTTTGGCCTGAAGCCGTAGCTGGATTCTGAGAACCCGGACTCAACGTGAGGGGTGAGCACTTGCGCTATCGCTTGCTGGATGAGTCTGTCTACTACGGTCGGTATGCCCAGTGTCCTTATCCCGCCATTTGGCTTGGGAATATCGACTTTGCGTATCCTCCGTGGCAGATAGCTACCCGTTATCAGTGCTTCTCTGACACTTGGCCAGTGTGCTTTCAGCCATGGCTTCAACGCCGATGCACTCAGGTTATCTACCCCTGCTGCACCCTTATTTTCCACCACTCGCTGATACGCCAGCATCAGGTTATCTCGGGTTATCACCGCTTCCATCGTCAACGGTACTTCCGCTTTCGTTCGCCCATTGGCCGCCGTGTTAATTTCAGCACCAT
>NZ_LCWL01000118.1:0-743 GCF_001441695.1 Alishewanella sp. WH16-1
TCAGACTGCTGACAAAGTCCTGGACGCCGATCCAGGACTTTGATCTAATAGGGTTAGTTGATTTGAAGGCTAACCATCATGCTCAAAACTCCCTCTCCTCAACAATATCAGTTAGAAATGGTCACGCTCGAAGAGCTGGTACCAAAGAACCATTTGGTACGCAAGGTCGATGCCGCCATTGATTTCGAGTTCATTCGTGCTGAAGTCGAACATCTCTATTGCAAAGATAATGGCCGTCCGCCGATTGACCCTGTCCGTTTGTTTAAGATGATGATCCTCGGCTATCTGTTTGGCATTCCCAGTGAGCGTCGTCTGGTACAGGAAATTCAGGTTAATGTGGCTTATCGCTGGTTTTTGCGGATGGGATTAACCGAGAAAGTGCCTGATGCCTCCACGCTGAGCCAGAATCGTATTCGTCGTTTTAACGGCACGGATGTGTTTCAGCGTATCTTCGACCGGATAGTTGAACAGGCGTATGAGCAGCGTCTGATTGGTGGTCACACGCTTTACACTGACAGCACACATTTAAAAGCCAATGCCAATAAGCGCAAGGCGGTGAACAAAGAGGTGGCGGTCAGTGCATCGGCGTATATCGCTGAGCTCAACAAGGCGGTTGAAGAGGACCGGTTAGCCCATGGCAAAGCGCCACTCAAACAAGATGACTCGAAGGAGCCTGAAACCAAAAATCAAAAGGTAAGCACAACCGACCCTGACAGTGGTTTTATGACGCGGGAAGGCAAACC
>NZ_LCWL01000065.1:0-678 GCF_001441695.1 Alishewanella sp. WH16-1
CTTGACCATCGCACCGTGGATGGCCGCCACGGCATCATCACGGATACCTTCGTGACACCGGGGAATGTGCATGATAGCCAGCCTTATCTGGCCAGATTAGACCGTCAGCTTGAGCGCTTTAAGTTTAGTCCGATAGCCGTTGGCTTAGATGCGGGCTACTTTACGGCACCGCTTTGCCATTTAATCCGGGAGCGGCAAATTGCGCCGGTTATTGCCTACCGTCGTCCCAATGTCACCGCTAATCCGATTAAGAAGAAGCAATTTACCTATGATAAAACAACCGATACCTATCGTTGCCCCCAAGGTGAAATCCTGACTTACAGCACGACAGACCGTCAGGGCTACCGGCATTATCAGTCTAACCCTAAAGTGTGTCAGGATTGCCCGCTACGCCAGGACTGCACGAAGAACAAGCAGTATAAGAAAACGATAACCCGGCATGTCTGGGAAGAGGATAAAGAGCATGTGAGCGGGTTGCGGCTGCTGTCGTGGGGTAAGAAGATTTACAACCGACGAAAAGAGACGGTTGAACGCAGCTTCGCGGACGCAAAACAGCATCATGGCCATCGCTATGCACGGTTCCGTGGTCTGGCGAAAGTGCAGATGCAGTGTTTACTGGCGGCGGTAGCGCAAAACATCAAGAAAATGGCCTTGCTGGCCTTTTTATCGCTTTTTTAT
>NZ_LCWL01000082.1:0-672 GCF_001441695.1 Alishewanella sp. WH16-1
CCGCAGCCATAACGCGTACCGGCACAGCACTGATGTAGCGCATATGCCAGAAAATCATGCAGCCTATCAGGAGTGGAACCCAGAGCGTATTCGCAGCTGGGCAACTCATATCGGCTCCAACACCCTGGCGGTGGTCTTAGCGGTTGAACGCAGTAAAGACCATCTGGTTCAGGCACAGCGCGCCTGCTTGGCGCTATTGAGTGAGCAAAAACGCTACGGCAGTGACCGGCTGGAAAACGCCTGCGCGCTCGCCATAAGCCGCCAGCTACCTTATATACCGGTCATCAAAAAGCTGCTGAAAAACGGCGAAGATATGCGCTGGCAACCGGATGACATCAACACAATTATCCCTGGTACTCACATCAACATCCGTGGCTCAAAATACTACCAATAAGGACAACACCAATGGACGCACTGCTTATCCAACTGCGCCAGCTAAAGCTCGCAGCCATGGCCAATGCGCTGGAGCAGCAACGCCTTGCACCTCATACTTATGCAGAACTTAGCTTCGATGAACGACTGGGGTTATTGGTCGAGCAAGAACATCTGGCACGGGATAACACCCGCTTACAACGCTTACGCAAACAGGCTAATCTGCGCCTTAAAGCGACACCGGAAGGCTTACGCTATCCGGCAATGCGCGGCTTACGCGCTGAGCAAATTACCCCGCTG
>NZ_LCWL01000071.1:0-661 GCF_001441695.1 Alishewanella sp. WH16-1
CTGGGGATACCTCAGGTAAATACGTCAGCTTTAATGGTGGCTAATACAATACAAGTTAGCGGTTATATTTCCGCGGGGCAACGTTAACTGTTGCCCATGGGAGTTTTTATCAACCTAAGATTATTGAGCAAAAGTTATTTTACACAAGACTGATAAGACTGGGCTTTCTGAACGCCGCTATCAATTAATGTTTTGACATCGCTGTTGTTGATATTGGCTAATAGCTTGTCCATAACTTCTTGTGCGGTAGTAGCGGAGGAGGCTTCAGCCAGGCATGAGTAAGCATTTGCAATTTTGTTTTTGACTGCCGCCATCGCTTCTGGGCTAGTGAAATCAACCGTTAGTGCATCATTAATTGATGCGGAAAGTTGACTTGCCAGCTGAGGTGAAT
Organism: Alishewanella sp. WH16-1; assembly: GCF_001441695.1. Classification (NCBI taxonomy): domain Bacteria; kingdom Pseudomonadati; phylum Pseudomonadota; class Gammaproteobacteria; order Alteromonadales; family Alteromonadaceae; genus Alishewanella; species Alishewanella sp. WH16-1. Next base: position 392 of record NZ_LCWL01000071.1, read on the forward strand.
TTTTTAACAACTCTAAGTTGAGGCCATTGATATCCACGGCTTCTAGTTTATTTTGTAGTTCAACTGCCTTTTGATTGGCTGCATCTTGGGCTTTATCAATCATCTGATTTGCACTATCACAACCTGTTAGCACGATTACACAAGCAAGCGTAATTAGAAATTTTTTCATACTGCGTCCTTTTGAAAATTAAATTATAGTGTCATTGGTATGGTTATATCTACCAGCTTTGAGAAAAGTCATATCTACATTCTGAGGGATCCCCACAAATT
>NZ_LCWL01000108.1:0-654 GCF_001441695.1 Alishewanella sp. WH16-1
CCTCGACAAACAGTTATTCCCCGGCCGTGATTACAGTACACAGCGGGTGTTGCCGCTGTGGGTGCAGGTGCACCTTGAGCTGCGCAGAAAAGGCGTCACCAAACTGCTGTTATGGCAGGAGTATCAGGCTGAACATGGCAGTAACGCGCTTGGCTACACGCAGTACTGCGAGCATTATCGCCGCTGGTGTGCTGTGCAAAAGCGCTCTATGCGACAGCATCATGAAGCCGGTGAGAAGCTGTTTATCGACTTCTGTGGCCCGACGGTGCCGATTGTGAATCCAGAAACAGGCGAGATAAAACCAGCTGCTATCTTCGTCGCCACAATGGGCGCATCAAACTACACCTATATTGAAGCCTGCGAAGGTCAGGATATGGGATCCTGGCTGATGGCAAACAGCCGCTGCCTGACGTTTTTAGGCGGCGTACCGGCGTTATTGATACCCGATAATCTCAAAGCGGCCGTTGATAAAGCCGATAAGTTCGAGCCGGTGCTTAACGACAATTACAAAGCTCTGGCCAGACATTATGGCTGTGCACTGATGCCCACCCGGCCACGTAAACCGCAGGGTAAAGGCAAAGTCGAATCGGCTGTACTGATAGTTGAGCGCTGGGTATTAGCCCGGCTGCGCCATCAGGTGTTTTACTCACTGGC
>NZ_LCWL01000026.1:0-294 GCF_001441695.1 Alishewanella sp. WH16-1
CTTGTGATCAAGAGACAGACCTTGTGTCGGGTTTTTTATGGCTCGCCAGCACTGGTTTGATGTTAACAGTTTACGAGCGCCCCCTTAAGTTATCTTTGCTGCGCAGATCCTAAACAGAGCAGGACTGCGAGGGAATGCTGACGAACAGTGTGAAAGCAGCCAAAAAAGCGAACAATAAGAAAGCGACCCAAAACCGGGTCGCTTTTTGCGTTTATAGGCTGCCACTATTAAAAGCCACCTCGGGCTAAATCCTAACCCTGACGCTAACCCGCACCTCGACTCCGGTATGCTTGC
>NZ_LCWL01000038.1:0-77968 GCF_001441695.1 Alishewanella sp. WH16-1
CTGATTGTTATAGTGTGAAATGTAGCGTGGTTGTTCGGTACCCTGATACAGGGTTTCATGGTCGGCAAAAATATCACCGAAATTACGCCAGCCGTATTCGTCTATTTGCTCACGCTTGCGATAAAAATTATTCTCTCCATTCAATCCTTGCTGAATTAAAACGGCCAAAGGATCGCCCCGCTCTGTGGTCAACCAAGGCATGGCCTGACTTTGTGCCAGATATTCTGCATCAAGTTGTGGTACCAAGGGGGCATAACTCCAGGCCAGCGTATTCGCTTGCTCACTATAGCTTAGCCACAGGGAGCGGGTTTTACGCTCGCCACCCTGTAGTTCGTGGGCAAGACCATTAGCCAGTTGCGCAAACAGATCGCAGCGCAGCTGAGTTGGGCTAGCTTCCAGTGCGTTGGGGAAGTTTTGCCAGAATTCGGGAACACTTATTTGTAGCGGATGCTCACCATGCCAAAAGCTAAACAGCGGATTGGCACGCCGCCCTTTTTTGAGTAGGGCATTCTCAGAAGACAGTTGATAACCCTGAAAGCTGGTAGTTATAACACCATCTTTGTTTACATGGTTAGCGCTATGCCAGTTTTCACCACCGCTAGAATCCTGATGCAAAAAGACTGATTGCAGTTCAAAGCGTTCACCAGGCTCCGTCAAACAATCAGGGATAATATAACTTTTCTTAAGACTGGGTGCAGTTAGCACCAGGCTAAAGCGATTAAAATGCAATGAGCCAGAATCGCCTAAATCCCATAGTCCGCCTATATGTGCTGACCGTCGCGGATTATGCAGGGTAGTTTTCAATTGTATCAGACCATCGGCATGATAAATCGTAACCGTAAGCTTGATATTGGCGATGGCATTTTCTGTTGTCAGTAAGCCTGTGCCCTTAGTTTGCACTAAGGTTTTCGTATTGTCCGATCTTAGGATTTGCCAGTCTTCCAGGTCGAAAGCAGTGATGTTGTTTTGTCTATCATTAAGCTCAAATTGAAGTTTTAAAGATACATCTGGTGTAGCTGAAGAGCTAATGCTTATGGCATTTGGCCTAAATTGGTAAATGCGTTCTGCTGTCTCAATAACCAAAGAACCCGCCTTCTTTTGACAACTAACGGGGTTTTGTTCTGAAACGGCAGCAGCATCATTTAAGCGTAACTGCAGTTGTTTTTCAGTATTCGCTGCAATATCAACCCGGCTGTTGATTAAGAGCCAGCGAATACTTCCATCCGGCCAATAAAGCGTGGGCTCTGCGTTTAGTGGCAGTTGCAGCTTATCATCCCATAAGCTAAATAAAGTATTAGCCGGACATATGCCTGCAGCAAAAGGAACGCCTGTGGTAACTGGCTCTTGTTGGCGGTTAAGGCCGGCGGTTTCTTTTAGGAAAATAGTAACGGACAGAGACTTTAACGTCTCGGTTTGTGTATGAGGGTTGGTTACAGTGTTGTGCTCAGCCGCCATGACGTTGTTTACGCCTCGTTTTTAAGCTGAACGTTTTTGGCTAGGCGTTGCTTTATTTTTGGTAAAAAAATGACCATTTTCCCCAAGTTTTTCAGGGTAAGATCCTGTTCTAAAATGCTTGCATTAATATCATTCATGGTTGCGGGCCATGCTACAAAAGGCAGCGGATCAAGGTAGCGCTCCTGAAGTTGGCCCACCTTATAGCGGGTGATCCTGTTTAAATAGAGTCTAATGTCATGCCGACGCCAGGGTTTTAAACTATCGAAAGTAAAGCCAACCCCCTCCAGAAAAGTGACTTGGTGGGTGTACTCAGATTTATCAGCGCTAAGGTTATGATTAATGAGTTTGGTAAGTTGAGAGTCAATCCAGCTTAAGCCGGCTGGTAATCTAATGTGCTTTTGTTTTAACCGGACTAAAAAGTCGTGTTTTAAGCCATACAAATTGCCAAACATGCAGGAGTAACGGGTCGCTAATTCAGTATATTGTGCCAGGTTACGTCCGCTTTGGGGCAACCCCGTTACCGCAATTCGTTCTGAGGTTTGAAGCTGTTGAAATAACTTACCAAAAGCCTGTTCGGTAAAGGTAACATCACTGTCTACGAAAAAATGTACTGCGCATTCAGGTAAATATTGATAAACATACTGATTCCAGGCGTTACATTTATCACCCAATGCCAGAGTCACCACCTCAAAGCTACATGGTGACTGTTGCTCTAATACCGCTTTTGCAATCTGATAGGTGTGGTCGGTACAGCCGTTGGCAATCACTGCAATATGTTTTAACTGTGAGTCAGCATTTTTTAGTATGCTGCTGAGGGTAGCGCCGATAGTGCGTTCTTCATTGTAAGCAAATGCAACTACAGAGTAGCCTGCTTGCTGAGTGGTTTCGGGAGATTGTGTTGCTGAATCATCCGTTGAGATCATTAGTTCCATCTATCCATCACGTTTTTTGAAAGGCACTTTAGAGATTTTGACACGTTATTATAGTCAAAAATCGCTGGTCACTCTCATTGAAGTTTACCTTGCCGTAGAGAGGGGTTCAACAAGAACTTTGCAGAGTTAACTAATGCTGAAAGTTTTTAGAACTTAAGTGAAATTATTACAAAATCGTTTGTTAATTTGATATTTTAGCGCTCTGAATTTCCTTTGGCTTATAACGAATATCTTGATGAAGCTCTTAAAAAAAATCTTGCCAGTATCTGGCTGGAATGAACGGGTAAAAATTGATACCAGATTCGATAATATTGATCATCAGATTAAGCAGGTTTTCTCCAAAGATTCTCTTGTTGAGCAAGACTTTAAAGCGCTTTTTCATTATTTTGTTGAAGGGATTGACGCATACCATCTCAAGGGCACGTCCACGGTCGATTATCCCGGTATACCGGGTTCTCGTGGTCGATTTGTTGAGGGAGTGGAGGGCTTTGCAAGGTGTGCCCCACTTTTAGCCAGTTGGCTTTATGCCGGAAGAGATCAACAAATTATACTGTCTACAGGTAAAATTTTTAAATTAGATGAATATTTAAAGCTTGTTTTGATAACAGGCACCGATCCAAAGCATCCGGCATACTGGGGGGGAATTCAGGATTTTGACCAGAAAGCTGTTGAAGCTGGTGATATTGCAGTTACATATCAGCTTTTAAAAACGCTTTACTCTGAAATGTTTACAGAGCAAGAACATCAAAATATCAGAATCTGGCTCGCCCAGATCAATAACGTAAAACTTTATGGCGGTAATTGGTGTTTATTTCCTTTGATTATAAATTGCGTTCTGTCGGATGATGATTCTCATTACCTAGAAAATATGGTTAAAGCGTACGAAGAATTCAAAAGTTTTCATGTTGGTAATGGTTGGTTTGGAGATGGTAAAGGAGGAATTCCAGATTTTTATAATGCATGGCAGTTTTATTACTTTTTGTTTTGGTTTAATAAATTTATGCCTGAACACGATACCGCTTTTATTAAAGCCGCTGTGAGTGAATTCTCCGAGTCATATCTGTATTTCTTCTCAACAGAAGGTTTTCCAATTTTTGGACGTAGTCTCAGTTACAGAACAGCATTGCCAGTACCACTTATAGTAAATGTGCTTATTAATGGAGAAAATGCGGAAAGCGCAAGAAGAGCACTTGAAGTCACATGGTCGCACTTTATTAAAAACGATGCATTACAGGGCGGGAGTTTAACGCAAGGTTACTATGGCAACCAGCCTGACTTACTTGAAAATTATAGTGGTCGCGGCAGTGCGCTTTGGGGCGTTCGCTCCTTAACCATTGCGCTTTTAAATAAATCTGATTCTTTTTTCTGGATGTGCACGCCTGAACCACTTCCAATAGAGAAAACTGACTATGACATCGTGATAAATGGCCCTGAATTCAGGCTGATTGGTAATAAAGAATCTAAGCAGGTTAAACTTAAGCGGGTTCCTGTTTTTCAGAACCGTCAATCTAACCAGAATATCTCGCGCCTTGGCTTTGTCAGGCAGTTTCTGCAATTTGTACTAAGGCGACCTTTAAGGCCTGATAACCTTCATATTAAATATGGTAGAGATGAATACGTAAGCGATGATTTTTTCTGTAGGTAAAGTCATGTTTTACCTGACTGAACAGCTGGTGTTACATAAAAAAATGGAAAATTATGGATATTGTAGTCATTGCCCACCGGGTACCTTACCCGGCAGATAAGGGTGAGAAAATCAGGACATTTCATCAGCTTAGCTATTTAGTTGCACGAGGGCATTCGCTTACAGTGTTTGCACCGGCCGAGGATGCCGCCGATGTTGAGTTTGCCCGCCAACTTGCCGCAAAGCTCTCGATTCGGGTCTATACTGCGCCACTGGCGTCGGGAGGGTGGCGCAAGGTCCGAGCCTTGCTGATGGGGCAGGCTATTTCCGCTTCGTATTTTTACAGTAGGGCGTTACAGCGGTTAATTACTCAAAGCCTGCAACAGCAGGCACCTGATGCGGTCTTAGCAACCAGTTCGGCCGTAGCCATTTATGCAGAGAAAGCCATCCAACCACTGTCAGCGACATTCCGGCCGCGATTATTAATGGATTTTATGGATTTGGACTCCGATAAATGGCAACAGTACAGTGCCAAGGCTCGCTGGCCGATGAACTGGGTTTATCAGCGTGAGGCGCGGTTAGTCGCGAAACTGGAGCAACAGATCTATCATACTTTTGATCAAAGTTTCTTTATTTCCGCTAACGAAGTCAGCCTCTTTAGCTGTCAGCTGGCAGAGACCTCCAAAGTTGCCGTGTTGGCCAACGGTCTGGATACTAAGGCGTTTTATCCCGGACCAGTGAAGGAAGCGTCCCAGGTTGCCGCTGCACCAGTGTTTTTGTTTACCGGTGTGATGGATTATTTACCGAATGAAGATGCGGTGCTCTGGTTTGTCGAGGCGATGTGGCCGCAGCTCAGGCAACAGTATCCGGCGGCAACATTTTATATTGCCGGAATGAACCCCAGTAAACGCATACAGCAATTGGCTAAGCAGCCAGGTGTGGTAGTAACCGGTTATGTGGTAGATATTCTGCCGTACTATCACCAGGCAGATATCTTTGTTGGGCCATTTCGCTTAGCTCGTGGGGTGCAGAATAAAATTTTACAAGCCATGGCCTGTGGCCTGCCGATCGTGACGACACCACTGGGCGCTGAAGGCATTGCTTGTGAGGATGGTGAGCACTTATTACTGGCGTCGGATCCGGCACAGTTTATTGCTGCTATTACGCGTTTATTGGCGGAAGCGGCGTTAAGGCAACAATTATCTGCTGCAGCGTTACAACTTATTCAACAACACTATAGCTGGCAAGGGGTATTAGCCCCGCTCGCTGCCAGTTTAACTGCGCAACAAGGTCAATCATGAAAACCTTAATCAAATCTCTGTTACTTGGGTTTATGACGTTGTTGGCCTTACCGTTATTAATCGGTTATCTGTTGTTACGACCATTCAGTCAGAAAGACAGTTTATTTGCCGGTTGTGCGCAGTTGTTGTCTTTAGTACCAGGTAAGCTTGGTAGTTATTTGCGGGTAGCGGTATACCGGTTACTGATGCAGTATTGTGGTTCTAATTGTTATATTGGCTTTGGTGCCTTGTTCTCGCAACAGGGGACGGAGCTGGCGGATGGCGTTTATATTGGTCCACAGTGCAACATTGGTCTGTGTCGCATTGGTGCAGACACTTTACTGGGTAGTGGTGTGCATGTTCTCAGTGGTAAGAACCAACATAATATTACTGATCCAACCAAAGCCTATAAAGACCAGGGCGGACGATTTGAAAAAATCAGCATTGGCCAAAATTGCTGGCTTGGCAATGGTGCCATTGTGATGGCGTCGATTGGTGATGGCAGTATAGTGGGGGCAGGGGCCGTGGTCACCGAGGATGTACCTCCGGGTGTGGTAGTGGTTGGCAATCCGGCTCGCATTGTGCGGCAGGTTGCGGATTTACAGCGGAATGCCGAGAGTACCGTCCATGGCTGAACAGTTGGTAGACTTTGTTATCCCGCATATGGGGCGTCCGGAGTTGTTGGAGGCCACAATCAAGTCAATCCTGGCGCAGTCGGCCGCCGCGTCCGTTGGCCAGATTATTATTGTAACCAAAAATACCTCGCCTTTAGCCTTGGCGGCCGATCCTAAAGTCAGCATTTTTTACCGGCCTGAGGCAAAGACTATTTCAGAGCAACGCAATTTTGGTGCAGCTCAGGGCAAAGGGAACTACCTGGCATTTTTAGATGCCGATATTCAGTTGGCGCCTGAATGGTTGACAACCTGTTTAACACTGTTGCAGCAACCCGGCAGAGTACTGGTAAGCGCCATGCAGCAAAATAGTGCTCATCCCTCAAAGGTTGAGCAGTTGCGCACAACGTTGAGTAATGCCGTTGTAGACTGCGCGGTGAATTTTTTACCTGGGCGGAATCTCCTGTTATCCAGAGCTCATCACCTGCAGGTCGGGGGCTTTCCAGAGCACTTACAAACTTGTGAAGACTATTACTATACCGACAAGCTAAGTCATCTGGGTGAGTTATATTACACCTCGCAAAGCAGTTATGTGCACTTGGGAGAGGATCAAACGCTAAATCAAACCTTTCGCAAAGAGATCTGGCGTTCTGAGTATAATCTTAAGTCCTTGCATGGACGAGCTATCCCGCTTCGCGAATGGCCCAGTATCCTGTTGCCGTTTTGGATCCTATTTGCATTTATGGCGTTGCTTGCCAGTGTCTTTTATCCGGCCTGGCTGTCAGCTGCCGTAGTGCTGCTACTGTTACCGGTTATTTTGTATAGTCTGCGTTTATATCGTCTACCAAATAACAGCATAGATCTGATGTTTCTGATGATATTTTACAGCGTATATTTTACCGCCAGAGCCATTGGTACTCTGGCCGGCGTGCGGTTTTTCTTTTCTCGTAAGGATGCGTTATGACAATTCGGGTATTGCAGTTTATTTGCCCTGCTGGCTATTACGGTGCAGAGCGGTGGGTAAATGCGCTGTTGTCGGTGCCACCTAGTGCCGATGTAGAACAGCACTTGGCCATTACAGAGGAACCCGGGGTCTGTGATGAGGTATTGCAGCGCTGCGGTTTACCTGAAGCGCGACAGCACCGGATTGCCATGTCTTCTAAATTTGATTTACGGGCTCTCAAAGGCTTAGTCGACCTGATTCGTCAGCAACGCATTGATATCATTCATACCCATGGTTATAAATCAGACATTCTCGGCGCAATTGCCGCCAGATGGGCGGGTATTGCCTCCGTTTGTACGCCACATGGTTTTGAAAATTCTACCGATAAAAAACTGCGTGCTTATATGTGGCTGGGGGGTAAAGCTTTTCATTGGTTTGATTGGGTGTGCCCGTTATCGCCGGATATTCAGCAAACCGTGTTAACTCAATACCGGGTTAATCCTGCTAAGGTTCGCTTGATTAATAACGGCGTGGATCTGGCTGAGATAGAACGCGCTATGCAGCAGCCTGCTGTCAAAACTAGCGATGATTTTACCATTGGTTATATTGGTCAGCTGATTAGTCGTAAAAATATTAGCGCAACGCTGGAAGCTTTTGCCTTATTACAACAACAGGCGCCACAAAGTCGCTTACTACTGATTGGTGATGGTGAGGAGCGACAGCGATTAACTGAGCTGGCACACAAGCTTGGTGTGGCGCAAAAAGTCGAGTTTCTTGGTTTTCGGGATGACCGCTTACAGTTGCTGCCAACCTTTGATTGTTTTGTGATGACCTCGAGCCTGGAGGGCATTCCTCGGTGTTTAATGGAGGCAATGGCAGCCAAGGTCTGTGTGACTGCCTTTAATATTCCTGGAGTAGATCAACTTATCAGTCATCAGCGAACAGGTTTATTGGCAGATTATGGTGATAGCAAGGCGTTAACGGCGTTGTGGTTAAGGTTAATCGATGATCCGGCCGCTAAGCTACGATTAGCCGAGGCGGGTTGCCAGTTTGTTTATCAACACTTTTCTGCACAGGCGATGGAGCGTGCTTACTGCCAGCTCTATGTTGAAATGCTTAATCCGCGCGCTGTTTAGATTGCGCAGCAACTACAGCCGCTAGCCTTGTTTGGGCTTCGACCAGTTGCTGCGCTGAAACAACCGTTTCACTGGCACTGGTCGCTACCGCAAACAGTATTGCCGGCTCGTCTTGTTGTAGCCATAAATTAGCTAGTTGCAGTAATTTTACCAATACGCGGTTAGTGGTTTTCACTGAACCAATTTGGTACCAGTAATCTATACGCTGTGTTTGTCCTGAGACATTGACTAGTTCCAGGCTGCCATAGCTGCTAAACAATGCACCTGTTTGCTGCAGTCGTCGAATCGTCCAGCGGTCGGTAGCGAATAACGTATTGTGCCAGGTAATTAGATCGCCCTTATCCTGCCGGTTTGCATAAGTTGCTACAAAATACTCGATACCTTGTGCATCTTGCCAGTGATCGCGGCTTAAGCCATCATTAAAGCGGATCCCCCAATTGCTGTTGGCTGGTTGAGCATCTGCGGGGGTAAATAATGCTGCAGGAGTATCTGGCATGATGGTTAAAGGCAGAGAGTAGCGTAAGGCGACACCCAGTACTAAGGGTAATAACAGGGCTAATGTGGTCAGGCTAATATTGTTTGGGCGTGAACTGACATCAGCCGCGACCGCAGTATCGGTATTATCAGCAAATTTTGCTCCAAGCCAGAAAGAGCAAAACATCACAATAAAAAATACCAACCAGCCGTAGTAATAATGATCAGCTCCAAACCCATAAGCCATCTGCGTACTCTCACCAATTACAACCAGCAAGAAAGCGCGGATGCCATTAGCAATAATTGAGAGAACTATCACAAAAACAATAAACAACAGCGATTTATAAAGCTTCTGATAATGTAAATATGAAAACAAACAAGACAGCACCAGACTACTGAGCAGGAAGTTTAATCCTGAACAGGCAACAGCTACCTCAAATACCGCTGAAGCGGTATACAGATAAAGGCCATCACGGTAGACCGGCATATTGATAAGGTGCAACATCGACACAACTAAATCGGCGGTTAGCTGTTGCAAAAAGGGATTTGCAGCTTCTCCAAATGGGACCAAGAAAATTAAAAAGCCAATCGGGAACCAATAACGTTTAAAAAACTGGTGTCCGAAAAAGCTCCATAACATCAGCTGCAGATAAATTATTGCAGCAAATTGACTGACAAAATTGATATTGATGCTATAAGCCAATAACCACACCAGTAGTAAAGGTAGTGCCAAAATAGCGGGTAATACGGTGGGCTGCGGTTTAATTTGACTCAATTGCGCCCGATCACGATAGAGTAGCCATAGACTGATAGGTGCGATCAAATAGCCATGCATATAGGTTTCAGAATGCCGCCAAATCGATTCCATACTGAGCAGTGATGGCCAGAACACCAGCAAATAAACACCCAGCAGCACAGTGCCTAAAGCGTAGACTATGGTGGGTGGTGTGAGGCGATTGGTGTGTTCTGAGGCAGGCAATCCATGCTCCATAGCGTTTTATTCCATTCAGGGTTAAGCCTGGTGATAGCGGTCAAAAACCTGCTTTACAGTATTCCATTGATAATCTTGCAACAGGGCGGTTAGCTTGGCTTCCATTTTTCCCAGATTGACATAGTGACGGAATTTAGATTTTGCGCTGGCATCCTTTATCCGTGGTTGTTCCGGATCAATTTCCCACGGATGGAAATAAAACATATAAGGCGAGGCGCTGTTTAGTAAATAGCGATTAATTAAACGTTTGCTTAGCCAATAGGGCAGTAACCGGAAATAGCCACCACCGGCAACCGGCAACTGTTTGCCTGCCAGATTCAGGATTGGCATCGGGCATTCCCAAATCCCTTCTGGCCGCATATAAGGTTGTTGTGGCCAGTCAGGCGTACCGTATAAATCATGTTTTACCGGATAAGTACTGGAGCTATATAAATAGCCCGCTTGCTTTAACTCAGCAAAAGCCCACTCATTGGTTTTATCAATTGAAAAGCTGGGTGCGCGATATCCATAAACGTCTGCACCTATAATATCCTCAAGCAGCTTTTTGGTATCTCTGATATCAGTAGCAAATTCAGCGCGGCTTTGTAAGGTGGCTTTGGTATGGTTATAGCCGTGGCTGGCTACTTCATGTCCAGCAGCATGGATTGCTCTTACTAATTGTGGGTAGCGCTCTGCGACCCAACCCAATAGAAAAAACGTCGCTTGGGCTTGTTGTTGCTCAAATAATTCCAATAAGCGGTAGGTATTACGTTCAACGCGCACTGGCATTTTGTGCCAATCGCTGCTTTTGATATTGTTCTCAAAGGCAGCAACATGGAAATAATCTTCAACATCAACGGTGAGTGCGCTAATGCGATTTAACTGCGTCTTCGTCACTATTAGCGCCCTTTACCAAAGATAACGATTTCAACGGTCCGGATTAGAATAGTCAGATCTAGTAGCAAGCTACGATGTTTAATATAGTACAAATCAAACTTTAATTTCTCCATGGCATCCTCTGCTGAGGCACCATACGGATATTTTAGCTGTGCCCAGCCTGTTAAGCCTGGTCTGACATTATGGCGCTGCGCATAGTAGGGGATATCTTTTGTCAACTGGCTAACAAATTCTGGTCGCTCAGGTCTAGGGCCAACAAAACCCATTTCTCCCTTAAGTACGTTGAACAGCTGTGGTAGCTCATCGATGCGATATTTGCGAATAAAATGGCCAACTTTGGTGACACGGCTGTCGTTTGTGGTAGCCCATTGCGCACCATTTTTCTCCGCGTCCTGACGCATACTTCGGAATTTGATAATTTGAAAAGGTTTACCATCAAAACCAACCCGGATCTGGCGATAGAGGATAGGCGCACCAGTTTTCCGACCGTCTTCCAGATAGATGCACAGCGCCGTAATTAACATAATCGGCCAGGCGAGTAGCAAAGTAATTAAAGCCAGAATAACATTTAACCGATAATCAAGGCTGGTGCGGAAACGTTGGCTAATCGACAAGCCGTTGGAATAAATAACCCAGCTGGGGTAAATAAGATTAACCGCAATTTGACCGGTTTCGCTCTCAATAAAGTCAAGAATGTCTGTTACATCGATGCCGCGAGTTTTGCATTTAAACAGCAGATCAACCGGCAACATATTGCGTCGCTCATCGCAGGCAATAACGAGCTGGTCAATGTTATTCTCTTCAGCAAAGGTAAACAGGTCGTTTTGGAAGTCCAGAGTGATAAGTTTTTCGTCAGGAATATAACCTGGTTTGTCGCCGGGAATATGCACAAAACCGACAAGCTCAAAATAGCGTCGGTCTACTGTGCGGCGCATTCTTTTTTCGATAATGGCAGCGCGCTCCCCTGAGCCTAATATCAACACCCTGCGGCGGCTAAGCTGTGAAATGTCGTGGTACTGAAAAAGCGCCCGGAATGCAGCGACCAGCACTACAGCTAACAGACTACTGAGCAACAATGTTAACCAGCCAGGTGACATTTGTGGCGACAGGTTGAAGACCAGCAATTCCAGCAATGCAAAGTTAAACAGCTGTGTTAAAACTAATCTTTTTATAATTCCAGTATTGGTTTCACGAAGTTTTTGGTCGTACAAACCTAAGGAGAGCGATGACAGCATACTGCCGCAGGTAAATACAAATACATACCCGAGTTGCCATTCGGCATTGAGGGTCAGAGCCAGACCTAATTGAATACCAGCAAGATAGCCCAGGTGGCAAGCCAGTAAGATTAAGCTCAACTCGCCAAAAAGCAGGATCGTGTCCGATACTTTGAAGCGATTGTTCCTTTTATTGAGCATATAACTTCCTTGACGCAAAACTGCAGACAACTATTACAGAGGGCTTACAGCAAGAGACCAGCAGTAGTCTCAAACGCACGAACCTTAATCTAGCTGAATTCTGGCTTAATTTCTAGCCAGTTTTTTAAATAAAAGATGTAAAAAGTGCAGCCAAACGACTATCTTTTGGTTATATTGATTTCGCATCAGACAAAAGGATGAGTTTTATGACCAACGCCGCTCTAACTAAAAATGCAGTATTCGCTGCTGTAATTATGGCTTTAGGCTTAACCGGCTGTGCCCAAAACAATACACTACCCAAAGCTACCGTTCAAAATTCACTGACCACAACGGTTGAGAATTACCAGTATCTGATAGGCCCCGATGATACCCTGACGATCTTTGTCTGGCGTAACCCGGAGCTGTCGGGAACCTTTATCGTGCGTCCTGATGGCCGTATTTCTACCTCTTTGGTTGAAGATATCCCGGTAAGTGGTAAAACGCCGACTCAGTTAGCGCGGGATATGGAGCAGATTCTGGCTAAGTACATCCGTGACCCTGTTGTTACGGTATCGGTTAACAATTTTGTTGGTCCATATAGTGAGCAAGTACGGGTGATTGGTCAGGCGACCAATCCGCAGGCAGTAAATTATCGCCAGTATATGACGTTATTGGATTTGATGATTGCAGTAGGGGGCTTAACTGAGTTCGCCGCCGGCAACAGTGCGAAACTGGTAAGAACACAAAATGGCTCACAACGAACATATGAAGTGCGGTTAGATGATTTGATTCGGGATGGAAATATCACAGCCAATGTCGATATTCTGCCCGGTGATATCATTATTATTCCTGAGGCCTGGTTCTAACGCGATAAGGCATTACGCATTTAACTTTGGATCTTTCAGGGAGGAGTAATGAGAGAGATTCAGCAGGCGTTAGAGTTACTAAGCACTTATTTGCAGGGTGTTTGGTTGCGCCGCCGCTACATTATTATAACCGCTTGGTTGGTTTGCCCGGTCGGCTGGTTCTATGTCTATAAGATGCCGCCGACTTATGAGGCCAGTGCCAGACTTTATGTTGAAAGTAGTACCTTCCTTGAGCCAATTCTAAGGGGGCTGACTATTAACACCAGTCAGCGCGACGAGATTAACTTAATGGCCAGGACATTGTTAAGTCGCACTAACTTGCAGAAAATAGCGCGTCAAGCTGATTTGGATTTACAAACAAAAACCGATCAGGAGTTTGAAGCGCTAATCGATCGTTTGTTGAAAGATATTAAAGTTTCAGGTACCAGTCGCGAAAATATTTACTCAATAAGTTATACCAACCCACAGCCTCAGGTTGCGTTAAAGGTGGTACAAGAGACATTAAATACTTTTATGGAAAACCGGATAGGCTCTAATCGGGCAGATTCTCAAGCAGCTCAGGAGTTTCTGGATCGTGAGATTGCGGACTACGAGCGCCGTTTAGCTGAAGCTGAACACCGGTTATCGGAATTTAAGCAACAACGAATGAATGTGCTGCCGGGCTCAGAGACTAATTATTACACTCAGTTAGCGGCAGAAAAGCAACGCTTGGAGACAGCGCAGCTTGAGTTATCCGAGATGGAGACCCGGCTTGCGGCAGCACGTGGTCAGTTATCAGGCATCAACCCTGCCGATGGCAGCTCGTCCAACATTACAACCCAGTACGACGAACGGATTAGGCAGTTGCAAACACAGCTGGATAGTGCGTTGATCCGTTTTACCGATAACCACCCCGATGTACTGGAGATCCGGAGATTGCTGGATAGTTTGGTAAAGCAACGTGAGAACGAGCTTGCTGCGCTCGCAAAAGCCGGTAATGCTAATTCAGGTTCAGGATTCGTTGCCACGCAAAACTCGCTCTATCACGAATTGCAACTTAATGTAGCCCGTCTCGAAACCGAGGTGGCATCGACCCGGGTTAGGGTGGGCGCATTTCAAAGACGGGTAACCGAACTGGAAGGGCGCTTAAATCTGATACCAGAGATCGAAGCCGAGTTTTCGGGTTTGAATCGTGATTACAATGTTACTCGCTCGAAGTACGAAGCCTTACTGGCTCGCCGCGAAGCTGCTGAGCTGGCCCGACGTGCTGACGCGTCAGAGCAGGATGTGCAGTTCAAAATTATTGAGCCACCGCGGGTACCTTTTGAGCCGTCCGGCCCGAACCGTCGCGTGCTTTATTCGGTTGTGTTACTCATCGGTATTGGTGCTGGCATCGGTATGGCGTTTTTACGCAGCCTAATCTCCCCGGTATTAAGTCGTGCCTCTCAGCTTGCCACTATTAGTAATTATCCTGTGTTTGGCGTGATTTCTCATACACGTAAAGCGCAGATCTTAAGACAGGTTCGGATGCACTTTGTCTATTTTTCAGCATTAAGCTTGTTGTTATTGTCTCTCTACATAGTCTTGATGAGTAATGACATTATTTTCGGCCGTTCTGCTGAGTTGTTACTGAGGGTAGTAAGGTGAGCATTATTGAAAAAGCATTAGCCCGCAAAGCCGGTCAGGTATCGCCAGGCATTGGTTCATCTGATCCAGAAAACAATGGCCGGCAGGCAGCGGGTTTTGACACAAACTTACTCGAATCTGATGGTGCGGGCTCTGCGGCAAACTATGTTGAAATCGATTTGAAAGCACTGGAACAGCAGGGTTTTGTGTCGTTAAGTACACAACGACGGCTGATCAACGAAGAGTACCGGGTCATCAAGCGAAAACTGATTACTAATGCGTTTGGTCAGTTGGCTGCGACTTTACACCATCCTAATTTAATAATGGTGTCCAGCTCCCGGCCCGGTGAAGGTAAAACCTTTTCATCGATAAACCTGGCCTTGAGTATTGCGTTGGAGCAAGATAAAACCGTGTTGTTGGTTGACGCCGACGTACTGCGTCCAAAGGTCGCCAAAACGCTCAATGTAAGTCACGCCGTTGGTTTAACGGATTACTTGCTGGATCCGGAGATAAAGGTTGCCGATATTCTGCTCAACACCAATGTGCCACGCCTAAAGCTGGTTACTGCCGGCACGCCTCATCATTTGTCTACCGAGTTATTGGCTTCAGACCGTATGTTACGGCTTGCCGCTGAATTTGCCAATCGCTATGCCGATCGGGTTGTGATCTTCGATGCACCGCCGCTGCTGGGTGTAAACGAAACCGCTGTTTTGGCGACGATGTGCGGACAGGGCGTTATGGTGGTGGAGGAAAACAAATCGCGCTTGGCTGAGATTGAACAATCCGTGGCGTTATTACCGCCGGAAATGGCTGTGGGATTTTTGATTAATAAAGCGCATCGTAATCAGGGAAAAGGATACGGTTATGGGTACTATTATGGCGCGGGTTAGAACCTTCGGCAGTAAAAGATATTGGCTATGCCCGGCGATGACGGTGCTGCCGTTGGCTTTGGTTGGTCCACAAGCTATTGCTGCCGAAAGTTTATTTGACGCCTCCCTTAAAAGTGCAGTGTACGGGTATCAGTTAGAGACGGCAGAGCAAAGTAATAAAACGGATGATTTAGTTTGGGAGTTAGCGCCCACCATTAACTGGCAGCGACAAAGCGCTGCGATGAAAACACGTATCAACTGGCGGCACGAAACCTTGTTCTACAATGATGCACAACCGGATAAACGCAGTTTTAACGAGTTTGATTTTAATAATCAGATTAGCTTTTTTCGCGAACGTTTAATCTGGTCTTTGGATGCCTCGCAAGCCTACCAAATTAGAGACAGTCGTCTGGGGATTTTCTCTGACAAAATTACCGGTGCAGAAAATTTAAGTAAAACTAACCGTTATGGTTCAGGTTTGTTATTTCGTAATCTAAGGTCGGCAAAATACCGCACTGAGCTGGATTTGAGCTATCGGAATTATGATTCTGCTGCCGCTGAAGTCGATGATGGACTGCTTAGCTATCGTACTGAAGCTTATGATGGCCGCTGGTTGTTTGGAACTAACGACAGAGGGCTGAATTTTTTCTGGCAGTATAATGGCAATATACAGCGTGCAGAAAGATCGACTGACAACAACGTTTCCGGTCTTTTACACGGCCTGGTTGTCGGTGTACCCTTTGCTCCTAAATTTTCGGTTATCGGTCGCGCAGGTTCAGAGCGGCTGGATAATGGCCGAGAGTATGATAATAGCTTTGATTATTTTGGTGCGGGCGTGGAGTTTCGGTTCGGCGCACGCTCCCGGATAAATGTTACGATGAACCGAAGTGATTCTGAAGCCTTCGGTCAGCGCAAGGAAACCGATACTTACGCTGCGTCACAGTTTTTAATTGCACCAACTCGCCGTACCAGCCTGGAAGGGTCTTTTGACCGCCGCTATTTTGGCCGCACCTGGGATTTACAGGGTAAATATGATCTGCGCTTTTTATCGATGCGGCTGCGAATTAGCGATAACGTTAGAACGCAAAACCAGTTTGACCGCGAGTTAGAAGATTTAGGAATTTTTGTCTGTCCGGTAGGCAGTACCGATTTATCGGGTTGTTTTAAGCCGCCAACCGACAAGTATATGCCGGTGTTTGGTGAAACCTTACTGCAAGTGCGGGGGCCAAACTCTGAGTTACGTGAAGAGCTGGTCGAACAACGGAATCTTAGCTTGACAGTAGCGTACAGCAAGAATCGGCTCAATGCGTCAATCACGTTGTCGGACACCGAATTACGCTACGTCGAGTCGGGTGATTTTAGTACGAATCAGGGAGCGGCTCTGCAACTGAGTTGGAAGTTAACGGAACACAGTCAGCTACTGGCAAATGTAAATTACTATGACATCGATTACCGTAACGAGAATCGTAAAGACGAGAACTTGTCTGCATCTGTTAGTTATCAACAGCAATTGACTAAACGCTCAGATCTACGGTTTACCATCAGACGTCTCGATCGAAACTCTTCAATCGCAGAATTCGATAACAGCGAGAATCGGGTTTGGATGGAGTACACCTACAAGTTCTAAAGGAACAGCCGGATAATTAATCCGGCTGCCTGTTGTTTAGCCTAAGCCCTGGTCGCGTTGCCGCTTTAAAATTAACTCATCCAATTCTTTTAACATTCTGATTTTCAGCTCTAGAGAGTCATTTAATAGTTGTTGCATGGGTTTATCTTGCTCGAGCTCAGCACTAGCTTGTACGTTTTCTGCCGATGCTGCAGCAGGTTTTGCTGTGTTGCTCAGGCTGGGGGCCGCTACCTGATGGGCTACTTCGCCATTAACTTCATCGACGACTTTCTGCACATGCTCCGCAGAGAGAAAAGACAGCTGCTCTAAAAAACCCAATAATAACACTCTATCCATCAACAGGTTGATTTTACGCGGAATACCGCGGCTAAAACGATGGATAACAGGGTAGCTGTCAGGGCTGAGTAGCGGTTCGTTGATGCCGGCAGCTCTTAATCGAAACTCAATATATTCCCGCGTTTCATCTTCCTGTAACGGGGTTAAATTCGATGAAGCGATAATCCGCTGCCGAAACTGCTCCATATTCGGTGCCTGGATAATGGCATTTAATTCGTTTTGGCCGAGCAGAAAACTTTGTAGTAGAGGCGAGCCGTTGATTTGGAAGTTAGACAACATCCGTAACTCTTCAATCGACTCGAGTGGCAGGTTTTGCGCCTCGTCTACCAGCAGTAATGCCCGCCGGTGCTGAGTGTGTAACCGTTTTAAATAAATATAAATCGCATCCAAATAGGCTGCTTTGCTGTGCTCATTTACAACCAGATTAAAACTACTGGCGATCATGCGGATCAGATCGTCCGGAGCCAGCTTAGAGGTGACGATTTGCCGGGCAATAATTTCATCCGGGCTCAGTTGTGCTAACAGTTGATTGGCGATAGTGGTTTTGCCGGTGCCAACATCGCCGGTAATCACGATAAAGCCTTCGCCTTGCGACAAACCATATTGCAGATACGCCAGGGCCTTTTTATGCAGCCTGCCGGCATAGAAGCAACCGGCACTCGGGGTTAGCTGGAAAGGGCGCTCAGAAAACCCATAATAAGACTCGTACATAAAACTCCTTATGCTGCTCCAAATCTTCCTGGTTCGGGAAAGGCGTGACGGTGTAAATGCTGTGCCTGCAGCTATTTAACCACTTTTTTTCGCCAGAGTCTAAAATTTGCCCGAACAATCTAACCCTTATAAAAAATTGTTGACAGGGATCAGCCGTCAACCTAGAATGCGCCCCGTGTTCAGCGATAACGCTTGCGTGTTGATGAGCATAGAAAAGTGTGGGGCTATAGCTCAGCTGGGAGAGCGCTTGCATGGCATGCAAGAGGTCAGCGGTTCGATCCCGCTTAGCTCCACCAAGATTTATCTGCGTCCCCTTCGTCTAGAGGCCTAGGACACCGCCCTTTCACGGCGGTAACAGGGGTTCGAATCCCCTAGGGGACGCCACTAAATCTACACACTTTTCACGACTGTTACAGCGTCCCCTTCGTCTAGAGGCCTAGGACACCGCCCTTTCACGGCGGTAACAGGGGTTCGAATCCCCTAGGGGACGCCACTAAATCTACACACTTTTCACGACTGTTACTGCGTCCCCTTCGTCTAGAGGCCTAGGACACCGCCCTTTCACGGCGGTAACAGGGGTTCGAATCCCCTAGGGGACGCCACTCATTAAAGTGGTATTTTCCTGGACTAACAGTTCTACATCATTCGGGGCTATAGCTCAGCTGGGAGAGCGCTTGCATGGCATGCAAGAGGTCAGCGGTTCGATCCCGCTTAGCTCCACCAAGATTTATCAGCGTCCCCTTCGTCTAGAGGCCTAGGACACCGCCCTTTCACGGCGGTAACAGGGGTTCGAATCCCCTAGGGGACGCCACTTCAGTCACACCAGCACACTGTTATGTCCCCTTCGTCTAGAGGCCTAGGACACCGCCCTTTCACGGCGGTAACAGGGGTTCGAATCCCCTAGGGGACGCCACTCATTAAAGTGGTATTTTCCTGGACTAACAGTTCTACATCATTCGGGGCTATAGCTCAGCTGGGAGAGCGCTTGCATGGCATGCAAGAGGTCAGCGGTTCGATCCCGCTTAGCTCCACCAATTTCCAGTGCGTCCCCTTCGTCTAGAGGCCTAGGACACCGCCCTTTCACGGCGGTAACAGGGGTTCGAATCCCCTAGGGGACGCCATCTTTTATCTCTGATCTGTTTCATATTCTAGTTAATTGTATCGCCGTGATGGCGGTGTGACACCGCGCGATCATTTTGCACGGCGGTAACAGGGGTTCGAATCCCCTAGGGGACGCCATTTTAACTTCCAACTCTTCATTATTATTCTGTAAGTTGTTGCAGCAGCGGTAACATCAAGTCGCGGATCAGCGGCTGCGCCTTCGCATTCGGGTGGATGCCATCCTGCATCATCAACTCTGGCCTGACGGCAATTTCATCCATAAAAAACGGCCATAGCGGGATCTCATTAGCTGCGGCCAGCTGCGGGTATATTCCGGTAAAGCGTTCGACATAACGTGGTCCATAGTTTGGCGGGATCCGTATTTGCATTAACAATGGCTCGGCATTATGCTGCTTGACCAGATTAATCATTTGTTGCAGATTGTTGGCAATTAATTGCGGATCAAAACCGCGTAAACCATCATTGCCACCCAGTTCAATTAATACCCAGGTTGGTTGGTGCTGTTTAAGTAAAGCGGGCAGGCGGGCTAAGCCACCACCGGTGGTTTCACCGCTAATACTGCCGTTCACCAGTTCGATTGGGCTGTCTGCCGCCAGCAATGCTGGCCAGCCTTGATGTTCTTGTAAGCCATAAGCGGCGCTTAAACTATCACCCAGAATCAGTAACTTTTGCGCCAGCGTTGGTTGGCTAAATAAACAGAAAATTAAAACGAAGATAATGCGCATGACAACAACACCTGAAGTTCATATTAAAGCGAGTCATTTGGCTAAACGGGTTAACCTGACTGAAGGATCACTCACTATCCTGCATGATATCAGCCTGACAATCAATCGCGGGGAGTCGGTTGCTATTGTGGGCGCGTCCGGCTCAGGCAAGTCAACCTTACTTAGCTTACTGGCAGGTTTAGACCAACCTACGGCTGGGGAAGTGTATTTAGCTGGTCAGCCGCTACATCAACTGTCGGAAGACCAGCGGGCCGCCGTGCGGGCCAGTCAGGTGGGCTTTGTATTTCAATCCTTCTTACTGCTGCCGGCACTGACGGCGCTGGAAAATGTTACTTTACCGGCCGAGCTGGCCGGGGATCGCCGTGCCCGTTCCCGCGGACTGGAGCTATTAGCGTTAGTTGGCTTAAGTGAGCGCGCGGATTTTTATCCGTCACAGCTGTCTGGCGGTGAACAACAACGGGTAGCTATTGCACGGGCTTTTATAACCCGGCCCGCCATTTTATTTGCGGATGAGCCATCGGCGAATCTTGATGCGGTTACCGGGCAACGTATTGAAGACTTGTTATTTGAGCTTAATCAGCAGCAGGGGACAACCTTAGTACTAGTGACGCATAGTGATGCCTTAGCCAAACGCTGTCAGCGACAACTGAAGATGCAGGCTGGCCGCTTTATCACTGAGGAGCAATAAGATGGCAACCGCAATCGCCTGGCGCCTGTTCTGGCGCGAACTAAAACGCGGTGAGCTGTGGGTAATCGCCTTTGCGCTGTTCTTAGCGGTGTTTTCGGTAGTTAGCCTGAGTGGCATTACGCAAAGCGTAAAATCGGCATTAGAACAACGCAGCGCGCATTTTATTGCCGCAGACAGAGTCTTGGGTTCCAGCCAGCCGTTTGATGAGCAGATTTTTGCACTGGCAGCAGAGTCGGGCATTGCCAGTGCCCGACAAATGCAATTTGACTCGATGTTATTCAGTAGCGCGCAAATGCAGTTATCGACAGTTAAAGCGGTGAGTAACAGTTATCCGCTGCGGGGCGACTTGATACTGCGGCGTTCCGATAACCTGTTAACGGGTGAAGCCGGTGAGTTAGTACCGGGCACAATTTGGCTGGAGCCGAGGCTGTTTGATCTGCTGCAGGTTGAGGTTGGGCAGAGCCTGGAGTTGGGGAATACTCAGCTGTTGGTTGGTGGGGTTATTGTCAACGAGCCCGATGCACCACTCAGTGTATTCGGCGGCAATCCAAGGGCGATAATGCATATCGACGATGTGGCCGCCTCCGGGATAGTGCAACCGGGCAGCCGCATCAGTTATCGCTATCTGTTTGCCGGCAGCAATAGTGAATTGGATGCCTTTAGCCAGGCGGTGACCCCGCTATTGACGGTGCATCAACGCTGGCGGGATCGGGATCGCCAGTCGGCGTTAGGCAGCGCCTTGGATCGCGCCGAACGCTTCCTGCTATTAGCCGGTTTATTGGGTATCGTACTGGCTGCTTGCGCAGCGGCGGTCGCTGCCAGCCGCTATAGCCAGCGCCACTCGCAGGCTGTGGCAATTATCAAAGCGCTGGGTGCCACAACGCAGCAGGTTAGAGTGATCTATTTTGGTCACTTGCTGCTGGTCGTGCTCTTTAGTCTGGTACTGGGTTTAGCCGTAGGCCAGGTCGCGTTAACCGGCGCAGAGCTCGGTATTAAGCACTATGTCGGTGATTTTCGCCCCGAGTTTAGCTGGCGGCCCCTGTGGTTGGGGGCCTTAACCTGTGTGTTATGCGCCTTGTTGTTTGCCGCCCGGCCATTATGGCGGTTAACGGTAACGCCTGCGATCCAGGTATTAAAGCAACCGTTGCAGCAAATGACTATCGACAGACTACAGCTGCTAACCGGTGCTGCCGCCGTATTCGGCCTGATGTGGCTATTTGCCGGCGACTGGTTTATCAGTTTAGGGCTATTTCTGATTTGCGCCGTCTTCGTGGCGATTTTACTGGGTGGTGCGATGTTACTGGTTAAGGCTGCCAAACCGGTTGCTGCGGGGCAAAGCAGTGCCGGTAAGCTGGCGCTGGCGAATTTACGCCGCCGGCTATGGGCCAATAGCTTTCAGCTGATTACTTTTACGCTGGCGTTGTTTCTGGCCTTGCTGCTGTACTTCGTCCGCGCTGAGTTAATCGGGCAGTGGCAGCAGCAGATCCCACCAGGTGCTCCCAACCACTTTTTAGTCAACGTCTCTGAAGCGCAGCGTAGCACACTGGCAGACTTTGCGGCGGAACATCAGTTGCAAACGGATACCTTTTACCCGGTGGTAAGAGGGCGGCTGGTGCAATTAAACGATGAAGTGTTCCGTGAGGAAGCAACCAAGGAAGATCGTAGCGAGCAGCGTACCGGTATCGGGCGGGAACTGAATCTGACCTGGCTGACTGAACTGCCGCCAGCGAACAAGGTTATCGCCGGAACCTGGTTTGGCAGCGACGCAACGGCCGAGGTCTCGGTCGAGCAAGAACTGGTTGAGCGTTTAGGCCTGAAATTGGGGGATACGTTGCATTTCTCTATTGGTGGGCAAGCCGTAACAGCACAATTGACCAGCATCCGTCAGGTTGACTGGAACAGCTTACAGCCGAACTTTTACATGATTTTAAGCCCGGATCTGCTGGCAGATTTCCCCGCCAGTTATATCACGGCGTTTTATCTGGAGTCAGAACGTTATCAGTTGGTGAACCAGTTATCACGGTTGATGCCCACTGTAACGGTAATCAGTGTTGAAGCCATTATTCGCCAGGTGCAGGATATTATTGCTCAGGTGACGCTGGCGCTAAGTTTTATTCTGATTATTATTGCGCTGTCAGCGGTACTGGTGTTAGTGGCTCAGGTACAAGCCACACTAGAGCAGCGGGAGCAGGAGCTGGCGATTTTACGTACTCTGGGCGCCCGTTATGCCTTTTTGCGTAATGCCTTGTTACTGGAGTTTACCTTTCTGGGCATTCTGGCCGGCATTTTTGCGACGGTGCTGGCCGAGGTGTTGTTACTCACCTTGCAACAACGCCTGTTTGAGTTACCCTTTAGCCCACATTATGCGCTATGGTGGTTAGGACCACTGGCTGGTGCCGTTATTGTGTCGTTATTGGGCTGGTGGCAACTACGTAAACTACTACGAATTCCTGGTGCGGTACTGATCCGGCGGGTGATTCAAAGTTAAAGCGAGATGCTACTTAAGTAAAAAACCGGCTTGTGCCGGTTTTTTACCAGGTTCGATCCAGGGCGTGATTAAAGCGCTAACGCAGCCAGTGCCTGCTGTAAATTGGGATAGCGAAATTGAAAGCCGGCGTCTAACAGTTTTTTCGGGATCACCCGCTGGCCGTACAGCAAAATATCCGACATTTCACCAAACAACAGTTTTAACACCGGCGCGGGCATTGGCAGCAGCGCGGGGCGTTTTAGGCGTTTAGCCAGCTCAGTACTGAATATCGCATTGGTGACTGGTTTGGGGGCTGTTGCATTGACCGCACCGCTGATCTGGTCGTTATGTAGCAGAAAGTCAATCAGTGCCACCATATCATCCAGATGGATCCAGGACATATACTGGTCACCGGAGCCAATTTTGCCTCCCAGGCCGAGTTTGAACGGTGGTAACATCTTTTTCAAGGCACCACCATTTGCGGCCAGTACCACTCCGGTTCTGATTAGGCAGACCCGGGTCTGCGGGCTGTTAGCCTGCCATGCAAGGTTCTCCCAGCGTGCACAGATATCATGGCTGAACTCGGGAAAAAATGCCTGATACTCTTCGCTGATCTCCTGCTCGCCCTGGCGCCCATAAAAACCAATAGCCGAGCCACTAATGAGCACAGCCGGCGGTGTGCTGGCAGCCGTGATATGCTGCACCAGCTGTTCTGTGAGTTGCCAGCGGCTTTGGCAAATCCGGTCTTTTTGGGCATCGGTCCAACGTTTGTCAGCTATCGGTTCACCGGCGAGATTAATCACGGCATCCAGCTGATTAAAATCAACCTTAGCCAGGTCGGTAATATACTGTACCGCGCTGCTGCCGGGACGCACAGTCCGGGTTAGCAAGGTTAGCTGATGCTCATTTTGCCAGTGCTTTAGCAGGGCACTGCCAATAAGACCGGTACCACCGGTTAGCAGGATCCGCATAGCGGCACTCCTTAATGGCTTAATCCGTTAAGTATAGCTGCTTTAGGGCGTGTTGACGTTTGCTGCTTGTTTTTGCAGCTGTTTGGCTGGTGTTTATACAAGGCAGAGCTTGTGATGTGTAGTTATTCTACATGAACAAGCGATAACGCAGTAGAAACGCCAGCCAAACGCTGCCCGAAGGGTTCGCGCTGGCGGCACTTTGCTCTTTGTCACTCGTCACTTATTTAGAATAACTAAACTGCGCTCCTCGTTTCGCGATCAAAGCGCCGCCAGTGCGAACAAAATCTAAGCAGCAAACATCAACACGCCCTAGGGCTTGTTGACCGATAAGGTCAAAGATACCGAGTCTGCGAAGCGCAGCGCATGGGGTTTATCCACTTCAACTTCAGCATAGCTGACACTGGGATGCGCGCTGGCCAGTGCCAGCACGTCGGCGGTTAATTTTTCCAGCAGTGCAAAGCGATTGTTTTCAACCAGGGCAATAATCTGCTTGGTAATGGTGCGGTAATTCAGAGCCTTGTCCATTTCATCACTATTGGCGGCAGCCTCGGCGCTATATTGAATACGGGCATTAATCACCACGTCCTGCTTATTTTTAATTTCGTCCTCATTGATGCCAATAAAGGTACGTAGACGGAGGTTTTTAATTTTAATCACGGCTGGGTTCAGCGCCATAACAGAATCCTTAAGTTGTTTTGCGATCCTTTACGCCGGGCGGACCTAAAGCGATCAGCTGTCTTGTGGTAATTGCAGCGTAAAGCGGGCTCCTCCCAGCGGGCTATCGTCGATATGGATCGCTCCGGAGTAGGAGTTGACTAATTCAGCAACAATCGACAAACCCACGCCATGCCCCTCCTGATAGGTATCCAGCCGGGTGCCGCGTTGAAACAATTCAGCCCGCCGTGCTTTGGCGATCCCCGGGCCATCATCTTCAATCACCAGCGTAAAGGGGGTGGTTTGCACCTCGAGTTTTACCTGACGCCGACAGGCCTTACAGGCATTATCCAGCAGGTTACCGAGGATCTCCATCAAATCGGTCTCATCGCCACGGAAAAAGGCGTCGGGCGCGCACTGTATCTCAATCTGACAGCCTTTATCCTGATAAATCCGGCGCAGCGCGTTGCTGACTTTTTCGACTACCGGTAGCATCGGGGTTTGTTTTTTCCAGATATCCTGACCAGAGCTACTGGCTTTTTTTAACTGATGCTCAATCATCACCGTAATGCGATCAATTTGTTCTTTGAGCTCGGGTTGTTGCGCCAGTGGCGAAGTGCGTAACACGGCGACCGGTGTTTTCAGCGCATGAGCTAAGTCACTTAAATGGTTACGATAGCGCAGTTTCTGCCGGTTCTGGTTTGCTAACAGCAGATTCAGATCCTCTTTAATCCCTCTGAGTTCTGATGGGTAATTCCCAGTCAGATGGTCCTGACGACCTTTTTCCAGTTGGCGGATCTCGTGATCCAGCCGGGTTAACGGCTTTGTTGTCCAGTAGTATGCCAGAATACTCAACAGCGTCAGGCCTGCCGCTATACCGGTAAACCAACGCAAAAGGGTAGAGCGGAAACTCTGGTGCGGCGCCAGCAACAGTTGTTCGCTTTGCACCACATGGATCGTCAAGGGTCTGGCGCTTTCACCGGTGTCAAACAAAAAGGCGATACTGAGCACCTGATAATTTTGTTCCTGTTCCACCGCATAAAAAATATGCTGACCGGGCGTCAGTTCAATATCGGGCAGGTTAAAAGACTGATTTAAAGAAGAGTCTGATTGCCATAGCAGTTGCTGACCATCTGTGACGTAGGCGGTTAAACCTGAATCCGGGCGGTAGAAGTCCGGCGCCAGGGTATTGTTGGTCAATTCTATTTTGTCATCAACCAGATTTAACTCGGACAAGATGGCGTACATATGAACTTCCATCTTTTGCTCGGCACCGGTCAGGAGTTGCTTATAAAAAGCTTGCTCAATGGCGACAAAGGAGCTGGGCAATAACAACACCAGCAATACGGCACTCACCAGTCCCTGTCGCAGTTTAAGTGGGATAACTCTCATTTATTCTACAGTCAGGTTAAAGCGATAACCCCGGCCACGTAAGGTCTCGATCGGTTTGAGTTCGCCATCCGGATCCAGCTTTTTGCGCAGGCGTAAAACAAAGACCTCAATCACGTTACTGTCTAAATCAAAATCCTGGTCGTAGATATGCTCCGTCAACTCGGTTTTCGAAATCACCTTGCCCGGGTTGAGCATAAAATACTCTAAAACCTTGTATTCGTATGCGGTCAGACTAACTTCATCATCGGCCAACCAGACTTGCTGTGTGCGGCTATTTAACGATATTGGCCCGGAGCGTAATAACGGATCCGGCTGACCCGCAGCACGACGGATCAGCGCGTTACAACGTGCCAGCAGCTCTTCGTTGTGAAAGGGTTTGGTCAGGTAGTCGTCGGCGCCAGCATCCAGGCCTTCTACTTTTTCCTGCCAGCTACCGCGGGCGGTCAAAATAATGATCGGTGTTTTTATTTCCTGTTTACGGGCTTTACGGATCACCGACAGGCCATCTAATTTTGGCAAGCCCAAATCAATAATCGCCAGATCATAGGGGTACTCGGACAATTTAAACCAGCCATCCGCGCCATCTGCCGCCAGATCGACGCTAAATTGCTGTAGTAACAACTGTCCTTTAATTTGTTCCGCTAACAGTTTTTCATCTTCAACCACTAATACCCGCATACTTATTCTTCCCTTTGTACCCGGCCATTGCGGCCATCAACTACCACATTGACTACTCTGCCATCGGACTGCATCACCCGGACTTTAAATTGTCTGCTGTCTGACTGCACTTTTAATACCCGGCCCGGATAACGCTCCTGTGCCAGACGGGTTGCTTTTTCTTTATTGATCTCACGTTTTACCGGATGTTGCTGTTGCTTAGGATCCGCTTTCGGTTCCGGTGCGGCCAGTAACGGCGGCGAAACCCATAACATGGCCAAGATCACTAATACAAATTTCATAACATCCTCCTACCTCTGGCCGGCAACGTTAGCACATGCAGCAGGCCTGCCAGATACTGTTCACCAAGGGGAACGGCAACTAAAACTTCGACATTTCAACAGCTAGCGCTATTGTAGCGCTTACCTAACCACTTTATCAGCTGTACTGTACTTAATTCTGAACCAGGCGGCAATCTGCAAAATGACATTCCCAAGCCCTAGCGCTCTTTGCAATTAGCATCGAATTCATCATTGATTACTTATTGCAAAGAACACTAGCACGAAGCATAGCGTTCATAGCCTTAATTGCTGCTGAATCATTTTGTAAATAATTTGGTAAATTTAGTTTTAATAAAGTTGCAAAAATAAAAATTAAGGCTAATTTTATTGTGGTTGGTATGTTAAGGCTTGTCACTGTGGCTGCAATGCCTGATCTCGTCGCCCTGTAATGCCAACCTGGAGCGACAGGATCTGGTTGCAGGCAGCTGTGAGCAGCAGCGCTGACAGCCGTTTCGGGAGGAAACATAACATGAAACATCTACTTATTTCTGCTTTCCTGGCAGCCCTGGTGATTGGTGCGAATGTCAGCCTGGCTAATACCAATACCCAGCAAGTCAGTAAAACCGCCGCCGCCGAAGCCAGCACTAAGCTGAAATTGAATCAAGCCAGTGCTGAACAACTGGCTGCAGTTCCGGGCCTGGGTAAGGTCAAAGCGCAGGCGATTGTCGACTATGTGCAGCAACATGGTGCGATTAAAAGTGAGGCCGATCTGACCAAGGTAAAAGGTATTGGCAATAAACTGGCGGCTAAGGTCGCAGAGTACGTCAGTTTTGACTAAACCGGAACCGGCCTTAGGCAAGCTCGCCTAAGGCCTTCATTTGCTCATTTGCCCATTGCACGGCATGATGGTAGGCATCAGGAATTTTATTAGCGGGTAATTTCAAGGTATTAATAAGCTGCGTCGCCTGTTCCCAGTCCGCATTTTCATAACACTCAATCAGTCTGATATAGGTAGCCAGTACACCGCTGCGCTCCACTAACGCAACCTTAATTTCAGCCGCCAGTGGTAGCTTTTCCATTACACTTTGAATCGGCTCATCGAGAATGGCATCCATCAACGACATCATCCCGGTGAGATAAGCTTTATCTTGCGGTACATTGCTCGATAACGCCGCTAAACCTTCTGCAAAGCAGGCGCGGGTCATCGCCATGCGCAGCAATTCAGCCGGTTTGTCGGTACTAATTTGCGCGGTAAAGAGTAGCGAGAGGAATTTCTTCAGCTCTGCCTGACCTAACACCACCAGCGCATGTTTAATGGTTTCAATCTCTGCCCGGCGCCGAAAAATGGCTGAATTACTGTAACGCAATAATTTGTAGGAGAGGGTGACGTCACGTTTAAATACCTCGGTGATCTTCACCAGATCAATTTCTGCCTTCGAGGTTTCATATAACAGCTCTGCCAGGGCAAGTTGTGCTGGTGACAGGGCTCGAGTCTGCAGAATTTCCGGCTTTGAGAAAAAAAAGCCCTGAAAATAGTCGAAACCTTGCTTCAAAGCATGTTGGAAGGCTTCATTAGTTTCTACTTTTTCTGCCAGTAACTTAATATGTGGAAAATCGGTAAGCGCCTGCTTAATCTCATCGATAGTTTCGTCGCTGGTGGTGCGAACATCGATTTTGATGATGTCTACATACTGATAGAAATGGCGCCAGACATTGCGATGCACATAATCATCTAATGCCAGCGTGTAGCCCTGTTCTTTTAGTTCCTGACATTCGGCCAGTAAGCGTTTACCAGGTTGAATGGTTTCCAGTACTTCTACCACAATTTGGTCGCGCGGCAGCATGCTGGGATATTTTTTAACCAGGGTTTCTAACGTAAAGTTGATAAAGCCGGGTTTATCGCCAAGAAAATCATCCAGGCCAAAACTAAATTGGCTACCTTCAATCATTTTAGAGGTAGCCTCGTCGCCATCGATGTTCGGGAAGGCATTAACCAGACCGTCCCGAAACAACAATTCGTAACCAAATAACTGTTTATTTTTATCCAGAATTGGCTGGCGCGCAGCATAAAAATACATAACCAACAAGTCTCCGGTAACATAGCGACAGCGCTATTGTTATTGCCAGCCTGAAAACTGGCAATAACTATTATCCCTGCAGCTAGTTTAGCATCGCTTAATTGTTGTGAGTTAACTGTTTTTTATTTGCTGCTCCATTTTGCCGAATAATTGTCGGATCGACGGGGCGGGAGCTTTAGTGCATAAACTCACGCCAACAATAGCGAGCGTACTGAGGATAACACCAGGCACAATTTCGTACATTAACTGGCTAAGCCGTTGGCCATCGACGGTAACAGGGGCGTAGATCCAAATCAGTACCGTCAGTGCACCGACAATAATACCGCTCAGCGCACCAGCAAAGGTCATTCGCGACCAGTACAGGCTAAGGATAATTAACGGACCAAAGGCCGCACCAAAGCCTGCCCAGGCGTTACTGACCAGCTGCAATACCGAGCTGTTGCGGTCAAACGCGAGGGCAATGGCAACCAATGCTACCAGTAATACCGACAACCGGCCAATAACCACCAGCTCAGTCTGCGACGCGTTACGTTTGACAAAGGCTTTATAAAAGTCTTCGGTCAGTGAGCTTGAGGTGACCAATAACTGTGATGAAATGGTGCTCATAATTGCTGCCAGGATCGCAGCCAGCAGGAAGCCACTGATGAGCGGATGAAACAGAAATTGTGAGAACACAATGAAAATAGTTTCCGGATCATTCAGTGTCATTTCGGTTTTTGCGACATAGGCGATACCAACAAAGCCGGTCATGACAGCGCCGACAATGGTCACCAACATCCAGCTCATGCCGATACGGCGTGCAACCTTAATATCTTGTACTGAGCGGATCGCCATAAAACGCACAATAATATGCGGCTGGCCGAAATAGCCAAGCCCCCAGGATAAGGCTGAAATAATGGCTAATGCTGAGCTGGCTCCCACCCAGCTTAGTAAGTCCGGATTGATCCGATTCACGATTTGGTTAACTTCGGTCATGCCGCCTAAATGATCAATTGCGACTATCGGAACCAGCACTAACGCCAGAAACATCAGACAGCCTTGCACAAAGTCGGTTAAGCTCACCGCCATAAAACCGCCAATCAAGGTGTAAATGACTACCACACCGGCAGTAATAAACAGACCGAGTTCATAGTTAAGCCCAAAGGAGCTCTCAAATAATTTACCGCCGCCGACGACGCCGGATGACGTATAAAGGGTAAAAAATACCACTATAACCAGTGATGATACTATGCGCAGTAAGCGTGTTTTATCTTCAAAGCGTTTTTCAAAGTAATCCGGAATGGTGATCGCATCCTGAGCGATTTCGGTGTACACCCGCAACCTGGGGGCAACCACCAGGTAATTCAGATAGGCTCCGATTAATAAGCCCACGGCGATCCAGGTGCTACTTAATCCAGAAATATACATCGCACCGGGCAAGCCCATCAGCATCCAGCCGCTCATATCGGAAGCACCGGCAGAAAGCGCCGTAACACTGGGGCTGAGTTTCCGGCCGCCGAGCATATAGCCTGATACGTCGTTGTCGGTTGTTTTATAGGCATAAAGCCCGATAGCAATCATCGCCAGAAAATAAATGGCGAGCGCAACAAGGGTGGCAGTTTCCACGCAGAAAGCTCCTGTTTGTTCTAGGTTTTAGTAAAGTGAGCTGACGTTTGCTGACGACACTGAATAGGCAGCGCATCAGCAAAGGTCAATTCGCTTTAAATGCTAACAAGATGTGCCCGGGGTTGCCAGCGCTTTTATGCTGACTTAACTTGCCGGGCCGGGGATCTGACGAATATTCCGGATTATTCCGGATAGAGCGCAGTCAATGCAGAGCGTTTCGAAGTTGCAGTCGCTTTGGGTAATTGCTGCCAGGCCTGATAAAGCATATCGCCTTGCCAGGGCGTATTTTGCTGACCATAGAGCTGTTGTTCCAGTTGTAACAGTGCGTCAGCAAAGGCGGGGGTACCGGCGTGGCGGCGCAATTCGCCCAGACTTCTTGGCGCTGGTTGAAAACGCTGTTTGCCCCAATACAATAACGCTTGCGCCGCCGCTTTTGCGTCGCCAGTCTGACACGC
Organism: Alishewanella sp. WH16-1; assembly: GCF_001441695.1. Classification (NCBI taxonomy): domain Bacteria; kingdom Pseudomonadati; phylum Pseudomonadota; class Gammaproteobacteria; order Alteromonadales; family Alteromonadaceae; genus Alishewanella; species Alishewanella sp. WH16-1. The sequence goes on from NZ_LCWL01000038.1 coordinate 30,826, forward strand.
GCGTTGCAAGGCTTTGGGGCTATAGCTGGCATCGGGTTGGCTTGTTGGTGCTGTACGGGCAATAGAAGCACGCCGCTGCAGCAGATAGCCAACCAGCAAGAGTGAGCTTAACCACAGACCAGCTAACAGATTGCTGGTGTAGTTCCATTGCCAGTGGTTAGCGGTGGGCGTCTGAGTTTGCACTTTAGTTTGGATTACTGGCGCCGGACTTATTGGCTGTTGCGCCTGACCGCTGACTTGGAGGGTCCGCTCTGGCAGTACCGCATAGTCTAGCTGGTTGGTCTGACTATTCCACCACGGCAGTCGGATTTCAGGCAGGACAAGGCTGCCATTGCTGCTGGCGATAAGGGCTGTGGTATAGACTTTTTGCGCGACCATCCGCCCGCTGCGTTCAGCACCCCGGCTTTGCGGTTGCTCCTGATAAGCTCTGATCCCGTCGGGGTATTGTTGACTTAAGTCGGGTAACTGGTTTGCTGCGACATCAACTGCCGACAGGGTAATAATCCGGGTTACCGGCTCACCGGCTTTTAGCTCAGCGCCTTCTGGCTGCCATTCTTCGGTTAGCGTGACCAGGCCAGCAACCAGCCAGTTACCGGGAAAGTTGTCCGGTTGCGGTTTAATTTCCAGCCGCACGGGCTCTGCTTCGGCCATCACGGTTTTACTGCGCGAAAAATAGTTATAGCGGCTTGGATCGCGATCAATCATGTCACCGGTAAAGAGGGGGGGCTGGATACTCAGGTTACCGCTTTGCTGCGGTGTAATGGCATAACGCCGGGTAATAGTGCGGTAGCGTACACCATCAACCAGTGCTGTCCCTTCGACATCCGGACCCAGCCGCTGAATTTCAGCGCCCTCCAGTGCCGGCTCAGTTAAGTTGCCGCGCTGCAGGTCACCGCTGAAATAAATCACCACATCGTAGTACAGCATCTGCTGCACATAGACTGACGGATAGCCGGAGAGCTTCGCCTCCAGGAAGATATCTTGTTTCGTTTGGCTCTGTGCTTGTTCGATAACTTCGAGTGCAATAGGGGTTGAGCTAATGCCATTAATCGTAAAAGCCGGGATCCGAAAACTGCCGGTACTCCTTGGAAACAGCGTCAGACTCCAGCTGGTACTATGACTGGTGCGGCCATTAATCACCTGAGTGCTTTGACTTACCGCCGGCACCATAACCCGAAAGTCCTGTTGTAGCTCACGATAATCCAGCGCATCGGCGCTAAGGCGGGCGTCAGCAGTGACGACCAGAGTAATAGCTTCGCCAAGCATCGCCGGATTTTTATCCACCGAACTTTGCAGGCTGCTAAACGCCATAGCTGCACCGCCAAATAGCAATTGGCTAAACAAAATAACGACAAGTAAGCGGGTTACCATTCCTGTTGAGCTCCTGGCGGCGGGGCAGTGCGCCGTTTTTGTTGTTCCAGTAACATGCGGTTGCGCAGCAGCAGACCCGGATCGTCCTGCACTTTGCGCAATAAATTTTCAAGTTGTTGCTGTTGCTCTGGCGTGGCATTGGGCCAGGGCTCGGTGATTTGCCGCTGCGGTTGCTGCTCAGCAGACTGCTCTTCAGCTTCGCCCGCGTCACCGGCAGGGCGTGGCTGAGCTTGTTTAGCTTGCTCTTCGCCTGCTGCTGGTGCGGCATCTTGTTGAGTCTGGGTGTTGTCTGCTTGCTGCGGCTCAGCTTCGCCCTGTTCTGCCGGCTGGTTTTGCTCGGCCGATTGCGGATCACCCTGCTGGTCTTGTTGATTCTGCTGGTCTTGTTGATCCTGCTGTGATTGTTGGTTTTGCTGTTGTTGTGCTTGCTGCTGTTGCTCTTTTAGCAGCTGTTGCATCAACTCGGCGTTTTTACGTGCATTTTCATTATCAGGTTCGAGTTCTAACGCCTGCTGATAGGACGAGAGCGCCTGCTCGAACTGCTGCTGCATGGCCTGGGCATTGCCGAGATTCTGCCAGGCGGCAGCATTGGGTTGCGTGCTCACTGCTTGTTGATAGGCGCTGGCGGCTTTGGCATAGTCCCCGGCACGGTAAGCGGCATTACCTTGCCACAAGGGATCGGTAAATTTTTGTTGGGCGGCGCTAAAGTCACCTTGTTGATAATCAGCAATGGCTTGTTGCTGTTTGTTTTGCCATAAATCACGCCAGCTCACCGCTTCAGCCGGTGGTAAATACACTAACAGACAGACCAGCAGGACAGCCGATCGCCGTCCCAGCCACAGCGCCAGCGGCAGCAGCAACCACACCAGATAGACGGCAGCATCCTGCCAGTTATCTCCCAGCCTGGCTTCAGTATTATCCCGGGTATCTTCAGGTTGGCTAAAGCCAGCCAGCAGCGCCTGCAAATCACTGTTATCGGCGCCGGCTTGCTGATACTCGCCGCCACCCTGTTTGGCTAAAATACTCAGTTGCTGTAGTGGTACTCTTGGTACGACGACAGCTCCCTGACTGTTCTTTAGTAACTCGCCATTTTCCAGACGAACAACCGCCCCCTCGGCCTGGCCAAACGCCAGAATGGATAACCGGTGCGGGTAATTATTGAGCAGTTGCTGCAATGCGTGATAGCTGTCTTGATCAAAGCCATCGGTAAACAGCATGACTTCACCGCGGCTGTAGCCTGCCTGTCGCAGCACCTCGTCGGCTAATTGCAGCGCATGCAACACATTGGAACCCTGGCCCGGTAGTAATTCGGGTTTTAAATTCGGGATCTGTAGTCGGATATTATTGTAATCGATGGTCAGAGGCGAAATCACAAAGGCTTCCGCGGCATAGCTGATCAATGCCAGGTCACCCTCGCGTAATTTATCAACAAAATCCAGTGCTTTAAAACGCTGTTGGGTTAAGCGGTCTGGCACCATATCGGTTGCCCGCATCGACATCGACATATCCAGAATCAACACCGTCGCTTTTTTTACCGCCAGCGCCGGTTGCGGCAGTTTTTGCCAACTTGGACCACTAAGCGCCAGTACGGCTAACAACCAGCACAGTGCCAGTATGGGGAGAGCCCAGGGCTGTTGACGCTTTAATTGTTCACCCAGCAACACCACAGGCTGAAGATGGCGGGCAATCAGATTTTGCCACAGGCTGTGTTGCTGGCGGTGACTACGTAACAACAGCCAGAGCAATACTGCGGGTACCAGCGCGAGCAGCCAGTAGGGTCGTAATAAATGCAAATCAGCGAGCACCTGATATTACTCCTGTCCAGTCAATACGCCGCGCCGCCAGCCAGAATGAGCAAAGTAAAGCCAGGGCCAGGGGGTAATGCAGTAAACTCCGCTGTGGCCGGTAGGTGAGTTGTTCTCGTTCAATCGGCTCCAGTTCATCAAGCAGCTGATAAATTTGTCGCAGCTCCGCCGGACTGCGGGCACGGAAGTAGCGCCCGCCCGTTTGCTCTGCGATTTGGATTAATAAGGGTTCATCCAAATCCTGTGATGGATTAATTACGCGCTGGCCGAAAATGCTATTTTGCACCATTTGCTCGGCGCCCAAACCGACAGTATAAATCCTGATCCCAGCAGCTATGGCGAGTTTCAGCGCTTCCTGCGGCTGAATGTCGCCAGCGTTATTGGCGCCATCACTGAGTAAAATCAACACTTTATTGGTGGTGTCGTAACTATTCAGGCGCTTTACACTTAGGCCAATGGCTTCACCGATCGCAGTACGTTGCCCGACCAGACCCATTACTGCATCGTCCAGAAATTGTTGTACTGTCGCTAAATCGAAGGTTAACGGGGCTTGCTGATAAGCGGCATCGGCAAACAAGATTAAGCCGACGCGATCGCCTTGGCGTGCCAGAATAAAATCCCGCAATACGTTCTTCATTGCTTCCAGACGGGTAAAACGTTGACCATTTAGCTCCATATCCGGAATATCCATCGAACCGGAGAGATCCAGTGCCAGCATCAATTCCCGGCCCTGTTGCGGCAGTGCCACCGGCTCACCCAGCCAACGTGGTTGGCTGGCACTAAACACCAGTAAACACCAACACAATAGCAATACCAAACGACTACTCAGCGGAGCCGCAGCCGCTTCGCGCTGCTGCTGGCCGAGTTTGGCCAGTGCCGGCAGTTTTAGCGCCCGGCCGGCTGGCTGCGGTAGCTTTCGTAATAACCAGGGCAGGGGCAAGGCTAACAACAACCAGGGATAGCTCAGATCAAACATGCTGGCCTCCGCTGGAGAGGGTCGGGCTAAGTTTAGTTGCGTTAAAGGCTTGCAGATACAGCCGGGCTGCGTGATACAGCTGTTGTCGGTCTGCAACGCTATGTTGCGACGGGGCCTGATATAACAACACGCTCAGATCCGGTAAGCGCACATCCGCTGGTAAGCACTGTTGCCAATGCTGCTGCCAATCCGCTGTGCCAGCGCTGAGTAGCGGATGACTTGGCCAGTAGCTTTTCAGCAAACGTTTTAAAAGTTGATTCAGCTGAGTCGCCAGTAGTTCATCCTGTGGATCTAAGCGCTGAAATTCACGCCAGGCCTGTCGCTTTGCTGCCTGCTGCTGCCAGCGGCGCCACAGATGATAGCTCAGCATTGCTAAACCCAGGGCCGCGAGTGCAATCAGCAACCAGTGTCCGGCTGCCAGTAAGGGCGTATCAGGGAAGGGCGGCTCGTTAATATCGGCCAGTAAACTAAGCAGTTGTGCCTGATCAGTCATGATAAGCTCCGGCCAGTTGCGACAATAAAGGTGCGGCGCTACTCAGCGTTAACCACTGACAGCCCTGGCGCAGCAGTTTGGCTTTGCACTCGGCAAGAGCTTGCTGTTGTTGTTGTTGATAGCGCTGTTTTAGCTTGTTGTTTAAATCCACTACGGCGGTGCTGCCTTGTTGGGCACTGACTAATGCCTCGCCATACAGGTTGTCGGGCAGGTACAGTTCCAGCGGATCGGAAAACTGACAACAATGAATTTCGTTATGTTGTTTTAACACCTGTAAATGTCGTAACGCCTCATCATCAAGCTGATTAAAGTCGGATAAAATATACAGCAAACTGCCTGGCCTTAATACCCGGCGCAGTTCTGCTAAGGCGTTGGCCAGCGTCATGCCCTGATTAGTCTGTTGTTGCTGATGCACATCCAGCAGTGCCTGCAGGTAGCGCAGTACGCCTTTACTTCTGCCAAGCGGTTTGAGTAAAACATGTTGCTGTTCACTAAATACCAGGCCGCCGAGTTTATCGCCCTGGGCTTTACAGTGCCAACCGAGCAGTGCGGCCAGATGCGCCGCCTGTACGGATTTTAGTAGCAAGGTGGAGCCAAAACGCATGGTTTCGCTTAGATCGGTCAGAATAAATACCGGCCGCTCCCGCTCTTCGCGGAACAACTTGGTATGCACCCGACCGGTACGGGCAGTAACACGCCAGTCGATAGCCCGGACGTCATCACCGGGTTGATAATGCCGCACTTCATCAAATTCCATACCGCGGCCTTTACTGCGGGCCAGATAGCTCCCAGCCAGCTTACTCTGGGCGTTACGCCCCGGTTTTAAATCCAGCAACCGGGTATGGCGCTGATACCATAACAATTCTGGCAGGGCTAACTGTACGCCAGTCGCCTGCAAACTCTGGAACCAAGTTGTCGGATCAAAGACCGGGTTACTCATTTCAAGGTACTGCAACCAGTTCTAGGATGTCAGTCAGTACCTGGTCGGTACTGATACCCTCAGCCTCGGCGGCGTAGGTCAGAATTAAGCGATGGCGCAGCACATTATGAAATACGGCCTGAATATCTTCCGGCGTAACAAAATCTCTGCCGGCTAACCAGGCGCGGGCGCGGGAACAACGATCCAGGGCAATTGTTGCCCGTGGGCTGGCGCCATAGCCGATATAGCTGGCCAGTTTGGCGCTGTAGGCTGCAGGTTGGCGGGTGGCCATCACCAGTTGCACCATATAATGTTCAAGGCTCTCAGCCAGATGCAGTTTTAATACCTGCTGGCGGGCCGCGAAAATATCCGCCTGACTGATGGGGGCCGCTTTAACCGGTGTTTCATGGCGGGCTTCGGCGCGGGTTAAGCGCAGGATCTCCAGCTCGGTCGCGCTATCCGGGTAATCCACCTTTAAATGTAATAAAAAGCGGTCAAGCTGAGCTTCCGGCAGCGGATAAGTGCCTTCCTGCTCCAGTGGGTTTTGCGTCGCCATCACCAGAAACAGCTCCGGCAGTTTATAAGTATTGCGACCCACGGTGACCTGTTTCTCTGCCATCGCTTCCAGTAGCGCAGACTGAACCTTGGCGGGGGCACGGTTAATTTCATCCGCCAGAATTAAATTATGAAACAACGGACCGGATTGAAAGGCAAAGGCGCCGGTCTCCGGCCGGTAGATATCGGTGCCGGTTAAATCAGCCGGCAGTAAGTCAGGCGTAAACTGAATACGGTGAAATTCGGCTTCTACACCCTGCGCCAGCGCGTTCACTGCCCGGGTTTTCGCCAGACCTGGCGGGCCCTCGACCAACAGGTGACCATTGGCTAATAGCGCCAGCAAAATGCCTTCGGTTAATGCTGGTTGTCCCAGTACCTGACTATCCAGATAAGATTTTAATGACGCAAAAGCCTGTACCATCATGATTTCTGTCTTATTCTTTAAAAGTGGTTGATTTATGACCGCTTTATCCGGCCTGACTATGGCGAATAGCGACGTTAGGACTCATAACTCTTTATAAGGTTCCCACTATGCTAATACAAGAGTTTTAAAACAACTGTTTTAATTTCGGTAGACAGTGGTTACAATCGGATGAATATCAGAGGTCTGACCTGTAATCAGGCCATCAGAAAACAAGAGGATAACTATGGCAGCGCCTATCAACCTGAGAACCCGTGATGGTGAGCGGATTGCGATCGTCTCCGGGCTTCGTACGCCTTTCGCTAAACAAGCTACTGAGTTTCATGGCGTATCCGCCCTGGATCTGGGTAAGTTGGTGGTTAACGAACTGCTGATCCGGGCTGAGCTGGATCCGGCTCTGGTCGAGCAGGTGGTATACGGTCAGGTGGTACAAATGCCGGAAGCACCGAATATTGCCCGCGAAATCGTGCTGGGCACCGGTATGCAGGTACACACTGACGCCTTTAGTGTCACCCGCGCCTGTGCCACCAGCTTTCAGTCAGTAGTCAGTGTTGCCGAATCCATGCTGGCCGGTGTTACGCAGATCGCCATTGCCGGTGGTGCGGACTCCAGCTCAGTCTTACCTATTGGCGTGAGCAAGAAACTGGCGCGCGCCCTGGTCGATGTCAATAAAGCTAAAACTCTGGGCCAGAAACTGGCAATTTTCCGCCGCTTGGGCCTGAAAGACTTACTGCCGGTTCCACCAGCGGTAGCCGAATACAGCACCGGCCTGTCAATGGGCGATACGGCTGAACAAATGGCGAAAAGCCATGGTATCAGCCGGGCGGCGCAGGATGAACTGGCACACCGCTCGCACACGCTGGCGGCGGCTGCCTGGCAAGCCGGCAAGCTGGCCGATGAGGTAATGACCGCCTATGTTGAGCCGTACAGCCGCTATTTAAAGATCGATAACAATATCCGGATGGAGTCGAAACTCGACTCCTACGTCAAATTAAAGCCGGTATTTGACCGGGTGCATGGCTCTGTAACGGCGGCAAACAGTACGCCGCTGACCGATGGTGCTTCTGCAGTACTGATGATGACCGAAGGCCGCGCCAAGGCGCTGGGCTATACCCCTTTGGGTTATCTGCGCAGCTACGCCTTTTCGGCCATCGGCGTACATGAAGATATGCTGATGGGCCCGTCTTATGCGACGCCGATCGCGCTGGATCGCGCCGGGATGAAACTGTCGGATCTGACGCTGATTGAAATGCATGAAGCCTTCGCTGCGCAGGCGCTGGCCAATATGAAGATGTTTGGTAGCCGTAAATTTGCTGAAGAAAAGCTGGGCCGCAGCGAAGCCATTGGCGAAATTGATATGAACAAATTTAACGTCAACGGTGGTTCACTGGCTTATGGCCACCCCTTTGCCGCGACCGGCACCCGCTTAATAGTGCAAACCCTGAATGAATTAAAACGTCGTGGTGGTGGCATCGGCCTGACCACTGCCTGCGCCGCCGGCGGTTTAGGCGCAGCGATGATTGTGGAGACCGAATAATGACTGAGACAGTAAGCAGCTTTAGCTTAAGCATCCGCGATGACAAGGTGGCCGTGATCACCATGGATATTCCGGGTGAAAGCATGAATGTCCTGAAAGCCTCGTTTGCCGATGAAATTGATGCCATGCTGAAACAGCTGGCTAACGACAGTACCTTAAAAGGCGTGGTCTTTATCAGCGGCAAAAAAGACTCCTTTATTGCCGGCGCCGATATCAGCATGCTCGATGCCTGTCAGACGGCAGAGCAGGCGCAAACTATTGCCGCGATGGGACAACAAATGTTCGACCGGCTGGAGCAACTGCGCCTGCCGGTCGTTGCTGCGATCCATGGCCCTTGCTTAGGTGGCGGTCTGGAGCTGGCACTGGCGTGTCATGCCCGGGTTGCCAGCAGCAGCCCGAAAACTGTGCTGGGTTTGCCGGAAGTACAGCTGGGCTTACTACCGGGCAGTGGTGGTACCCAGCGTTTACCGAAGTTAGTTGGCGTGCAAAAAGCGCTGGATATGATCCTGACGGGTAAGCAATTGCGTGCTGCCCAGGCGAAGAAGCTCGGTCTGGTCGATGAAGTGGTGCCGGAGAGCATTCTGCTCGATGCCGCAGTGAAAAAAGCGCTGGCCGGTAAACCACGGCGCGAAGCGAAAAAGCAGAGCCTGCTGAATAAACTGCTGGAAAATACCGGACCAGGTCGCAAACTGGTGTTTTCACAGGCGCTAAAACAAACGCTGAAGAAAACCCAGGGCAATTATCCTGCCGCCCTGCGGATTATTGAAGTGATTCAAACCGGCGTCGAGCAAGGCTATCAAAAAGGCCTGGCCGCAGAGGCCAAAGCCTTTGGCCAGCTTTGTATGACGTCAGAGTCGGCGGCGCTGCGCAGTATTTTCTTTGCCACCACTCAGATGAAGAAAGAAAGCGGTGCCGGTGATGCTAAACCGCGTAAGGTGCGCAAAGCCGCAGTACTGGGCGGCGGTCTGATGGGCGGCGGTATTGCCAATGTCAGCGCCACCAAGGCCGGTGTACCGGTGCGGATCAAAGATATCGCTGAGCAGGGTATTAATAATGCGCTGAAATACAGCTTTGATATCCTGAACAAAAAATATAAAAAGCGCTTTATCAGCAAGGCCGAGATGCAAAAGCAGCTGCTGTTGATCACCGGCACTACCGATTACAGTGGTTTCCATGATGTCGATATCGTGGTTGAGGCGGTATTTGAAGATCTGAGCTTAAAGCAGCAAATGGTGGCTGATATTGAACAGCACTGTGCGGAGCATACCATCTTTGCCAGCAATACCAGTTCGTTACCTATTCACAAAATTGCCGAAAAGGCAGCGCGCCCGGAAAATGTGATCGGTCTGCATTACTTCTCACCGGTAGATAAAATGCCGCTGGTAGAAGTGATTGCGCATGACAAAACCTCTGCGGAGACCATCGCTACTACGGTTGCTTTCGCCCGTAAGCAAGGCAAAACGCCGATCGTGGTTAAAGACGGTGCCGGTTTCTACGTTAACCGCATTCTGGCGCTGTATATGAATGAGGCGGCCAATATTCTGCTTGCCGGTGAGCCGGTAGAAAAAATTGACCGTGCACTGGTCAAATTCGGCTTCCCGGTAGGCCCGGTGACGCTGCTGGATGAAGTGGGTATTGATGTTGGCGCCAAAATTTCTCCGATTTTAACGGCTGAGCTCGGTGAGCGCTTTGCCGCCCCGGCTGCTTTTGACAAACTGCTGGCCGATGGCCGTAAAGGCAAGAAAACCGAAAAAGGGTTTTATCTTTATGGTAAGGCCGCGAAAAAAGGTAAAAAGCTGGTTGATGAGTCGGTGTATGCAGTGCTTGGCGTAACACCGGCGCCGGCGCTAAATAGCGATGAAATTGCCAGCCGCTGTACCGCGCAGATGTTAAATGAGGCGGTACGTTGTCTGGAAGAGGGTATTATTGCCTCGGCCCGGGATGGGGATATTGGTGCCATCTTTGGTATCGGTTTCCCGCCGTTCCTTGGTGGTCCGTTCCGCTATATCGATAAGCTGGGTGTCAATAATCTGGTGGCGACCTTACGGCAGCTGGAAAGCCGCTTTGGTAGCCGCTTTACGCCGTGCGATACCTTGTTAAAAATGGCGGAGCAAGGCGAGCGTTTCTATTCATAGCTTCACCGCTTCCCAGTAACAATGATTAATTGTTACTGGTCGAACTATTAAAGGGCCTGCGGGCCCTTTTTGCTGCCTTTTTTGTATAAAAATGCAACTAAAGGATAACAGCAAGACGTCTGGATTGCTGATATAATCGTCAGCTCAGATTGCGTTGTAGAGGAGTGACCAGGTGTTATTGGTTCCGGTAGTTTGGTTAATGGTAGCAGTGGGGGTTTATATTGCAGCACTACGCAGTGGCATGGCCGCGTTGCGTTGGGCGGTTGCAGCCATCTTTACCGGTCCGTTATTGTTACCGCTGTTTAACAGCCACAAACGCTTATTATTGCGTCGCGCCCGTGGCCGCAATGCCGGTTTATTCCGCCCCTAAGGTCAGTAGCTGTTGACTGATCTGTTTAATCAGATTGTCTTCACGTCGCTCCCGATGGCATACCAGGTAATAAGGTAATACCAGGCTGGGAAGTTGTGGCATGGGTTGTAATTGCTTGCTGCTCAGATATGGCTGCAGTAACGGCGCCGGTAAGTAGCTGTAAACCGCCTGGTGTAATACTGCGTCTAATGCCAGCTCACAACTGTTAGTGCGCAGGGTGGTCCGGTTTGCCGACTGATGGCCCGGATGATAGCCCCAATCCAGATGGCAGTACGCCAGCTCGTCCACCACCGCCGAACCCTGGCATACCGCTAGCAAAGTAACTTGTCCTTGCGCAACACCATACAACTCGTCGGTTTTTGCCGGTTCGGTTAGCAGCGCCAGATCCAGCTGTTGGCTCAGTAGCTGTTGACTCAGGTGCTCCCGCGACAACGAATCGATACGCAGATTCAATTCTGGCAGCCGTTGTTGTAACGCCCTGAGCGGTGCTGTGAGCAGCGAATTGACAAACAGTGGTGCTACCCCAAGTTGGAAATAGCAGGGCTCGTTGACGCTGTTGGCAACGTCCTGGCGGGCTTTTTGTAGCGCTGCCAGCATGGTTTGCGCATGTGGCAACAAACGTTCCCCTGCGGCTGTTAACTGAATGTTATTGCGATGTCGGATAAATAGATTTACCCCCAGTTGTTGCTCCAGTTGACGGATCCGAAAACTCACCGCAGATTGCGTGAGGTATAAATTTTCAGCAGCCTTACCAAAATGGCGGGTGCGCTGTACTTCCAGGAAGGTTTTCAGTAAGTCAGTATCCAAGCTAGCCTCAAATTAAATTTATCGTAACCATAAAAAACTTTTGTTTTACGACAGGAATTTTGTTAACCATACTCCGCACAGTTTAAACAGGCTGGCTTGATATTCAACGACATGAGAGGAAAAAAGTGATGCAGCAAAGTTTTGTCGCTAATCGTCGCTTTTTCGATGACCGGAATTTCCCGCGTGGTTTTACCCGGTCCGGGCGCTTTACACTGGCAGAGGGCAATCTGCTGGAGAAACACGGTTTAGCAATGCAGGAACTGGAGCAGGGTGCGAGACAGCCAGCTAACGACGAAGAACAGCGCTTTGTGCTGGTGTGTCGTGGTGAGGCGGAAGCCACTTCAGTCTATGAAAAAACCTGGCTAAAGTATAAACAACGGCTGGCTGAGAAGCGTAAGTTCCACACAGTGTTTGGCAAAAAGCGTATCGCTGATGGTTCGGACGACTTTTCTTACGTCGAGACCGATGCCGATTAAAAAAAGCCCGTCAGGGCTTTTTTTACGGCTGTAACCTAGGGCGTGTTGACGTTTGCAGCTTGTTTTTGCAGCCGTTTGGCTGGTGTTTATACAAGGCAGAGCTTGTGATGTGTAGTTATTCTACATGAACAAGCGATAACGCAGTAGAAACGCCAGCCAAACGCTGCCCGAAGGGTTCGCGCTGGCGGCGCTTTGCTCTTTGTCACTCGTCACTTATTTAGAATAACTAAACTGCGCTCCTCGTTTCGCGATCAAAGCGCCGCCAGTGCGAACAAAATCTAAGCAGCAAACGTCAACACGCCCTAGATTAACGAGTCCTAAAGCAAGGCGACCTTAGGGCGTTGTTTCTTTTGCTCTACCAGAAAGGCGGCAAAGTCTTCCGCCGACAGCGGCTTGCTATAGTAGTAACCCTGAATAATTTCGCAGCGCAGCTTACGCAGTTGTTCCAGTTGTTCGTGGGTTTCCACGCCTTCAGCTACGACACTTAAGCTCAGGTTGTGGGCGATAGTGACAATGGTATCAACCATATTGCGACCACGGGCACTGCTCATATCGTCAATAAAGGCTTTATCGATCTTCAGCGTATTCAGTGGGAATTGTTTCAGATAAGCCAGCGAGGAGTAACCGGTGCCAAAGTCGTCCATCGCCAGGTGAATGCCGCGGGCACGCAGTTTTTTCATGGTATCAATCGCCAGTTTTGGCGACTGCATTACCGTACCCTCAGTAATTTCCAGCTCCAGATGATAAGAAGGCAGATCGGTTTGCTGCAGAATATCGTCAATCTGGTCACACAAAAACGGCAGCATAAATTGCTTAGCCGACAGGTTCACCGCGACGCGGCCATGGAATAATCCCTGAGCAATCCAGCGTTTTACATCGATACAGGCTTTACGTAATACCACGGTACCGATATCGACAATCTGGCCGGTTTCTTCGGCAACCGGAATAAAGCTGCCGGGGCTGACCAGGCCACCTTTTGGCGTGATAAAGCGCACCAGCGCTTCCATCCCGACCACCTTGCCGCTGAGCAGATCCATCTTCGGTTGATAAAACACCGTAAAATAATCTTCTTTCAGGCCATGACGGATCAGGTTTTCAATTTGCAGTCGTTTTACCGCCTGTTTGTTCATGGTGTCATTAAAAAACAGATAGCGGTTGGCGCCTGAACTCTTGGCGTGGTACATGGCCGTATCAGCGTTACGTAGTAACGCCTGCGGATCCTTACCATCCTCCGGGAATAACACTATACCAATACTACTGGTAACGGCTAATTCGTGCTGATCAACGGCAAAAGGCTTATTGATTTGCTCCAGCAGGCTTTTCGCCAGACTGGTAATGGCGTGGATATCGTTAGTGTTGTCCAGTAACACCGCAAACTCATCACCACCCAGCCGGTACAGTTTCTGGCGGAACAATTTGTTGTTATGCAGGCGCTCGGCCAGTTTGCAAAGCAGGGCGTCACCCAGCTCGTGACCCAATGAGTCGTTAATCTTTTTAAAGTTATCCAGATCGAACACTAACAGTGCATGTTCGGTTTTGTCGGTTACCAGGCTGGCCAGTTTATTCATAAAGACCGCGCGGTTGGGCAAGCCGGTCAGGGTGTCACTGTTGGCCAGCCGGCTTAGCTCAGCTTCGCGTCTCTTGCGGTCAGAGATATCGGAAAATACTGCCACATACTGCGTAATAAAGCCTTGCTCGTCTTTGATCACGTCAAAGGTTAACTCTGCCTGGTAGTAATCGCCGTTGGTTTTCAGTTCCCGGATCTCACCACTCCAGCGCCCGTCTTTAACCAGTTTCTTTTCAATTTCTTGGATAAAGCGCGGCGGATACAACGTAAGCTGAAAGCGGCTTTGTAACACTTCATCGCGACTCTTGCCGGTGATGACGCTGAAGGCCGGGTTAACTTCGATAATATTGAATTTGGTATCACAGATCAGCACCGCATCGGAGATGTTTTCCAGACAGCGGGCAAACAGTTGCATTCGTGCTTCAGCTTGCTTTAATTGGCTGATGTTTTTCAGAGTACCGGTCATCCGTTGCGCTTTACCGGTCTCGTTATATGAGACAACCTTGCCGCGGTCTAACACCCAGATATAGGTTTCATCCGCGGTTTTAACCCGGTAACTGGCTTCAAAAAACGGGCTGTTACCGGCCAGATGTTGCGATAGCGCGTGGCTGACCCGTTCCAGATCCTGAGGATGAATCAGCTGTTTATTCGGTGGGAAATCTTCAGTCTTTGGGGCTATCGCCAGCGGCTCAAGCCAGGCACTGGAGCGATAAAGTTCGCCGGTTTCAATATTCCAGTCCCAAAGTTCATCACCGCTGCCCCAAATCGATAAGCGTAAGCGTTCTTCGCTTTTCGCCAGCGCCTGATGGTAACGCCGCATCCGCCGCAAACTGAGTTGAGCTAATAGCAGTCCGGTAAGTGCCAACGCGAGTAAAACGTGGAATAAATAAGGTTGTACAGCATCCCAGCTAAGGGCCGCTGCAGCGAGGGGCAAGAAGAATAACGTTGCTAGCGTTAGCCCCAAAAGTGTCAGGGTAAGAAAAGTAATTGTTTTATCGCGCACTTTATTATTTTTTTATACTGCTTTTGGGCTAAGTTAACCAAGAAAAACGGTACTGTCAAAAGCAATTTACTGCCGTTGCAATATTTTCAGTAATTCAGCTTTATGCAAAGATTGTACATAATTATTTTCCGGCGCACTGTCTGTCGCCAGAATCAACACCGGATAGTCTGGCGCCAGCAATTGTTGTAAGAACGCCAGAAAGTCGCTGGCGGTTAACGCATTTAAACAACTAAGAATTTGCTGATTTAAATCAAACTGATAGTCAGCCTGGCCCAGCGCCAGCCAGAAACGTTTGGCACGGGCGCTCAGGCTGGTATCCCGCTCACAAAGCTGAGCCGCCAACCCTTGCTTTAATGATTGAAACTCGTCGTTATCCAGTAAACTTAACTCGCTCACGCATTGCTGAAAAAACTGCACTGTTGCCTGGTAGAGTGCGGCGGCAGGATAAGCCGGTGACTGAACATAAAACGCCATGCCGGGCAGGGTGTTGACCGGCACATAACCGGTGCCGACCAGATATCCAAGCTGTTGCTCGGTGCGCAGTTGATGAAAATAGCGCGGCGCCAGTAAGTGGTTCGCTAACATAAAGCGCGCCATCTGTGCCGGTGACTTGTCAGTCGCTGCCAGATAGGCGACCAAAGCATGGTCCGCCTGATGCGGATTGGCACTGCATAACCACACTGGTCCGGGCTGAGCATAGCGATATTGTACAGCGCTGAGCGCCTGGCCCGCAGCCCCCTGAGCGCCTTGCCAATCGGTTAACAGTGTCTGCAGCTGTTGGGCATCTGCCGGACTCCAGTTGCCGAGCAGCAAAGCTTCAAGATGTAACTGTTGCCACAATTGCTGCCTGAACAACGAAAAGTCGGCAAAGCTTAACTTAGCAAGGGCTTGCGCCAGCTCTTCCGGTTCAGGGTTTTGCGGTTGTAGCAGCGCAGACAGTTGACTGAATAACCGGGCAACAGGTTTGTTCTTGCTACTGTTTTGCCAGTGCCGGCATAGCAGTTGTTTTAACTCCGCAAAACGCTGCGGACAAAACACCGGATCTGGCAGTTGGCGCAGCAAATCGGCAAACAGCGCTAATTGGTTCGCAGTTAAACCGTTGGTTTGCAAACTGATCCCTTGCCGGTGCACGTGTAAAAAGTAATTTAAACCCGCAGTCGTTGCCGCGTAAAGTTGTTGGTTAAAGCGATCCAGCAGTAGTTCTACCCATAGCCGGCTGGCTGCTTGTTGCCGGATAGTGGCACAGCTTTGTGGTAAGGTAATTTGCAAATAAATATGACCTTTGGGACTGGCAAAGTCGGTGTCTGCTTTGTACCACAACTGCAGTGCCGGCTGGTTACAAAAGTGTTGCGGGCTGGTCATATGCGCCGCTTTATCCAGTAATTTGAGTTCAGATTGCAAATACGGATTAGGTAGTGGCAAGCTTAGTTCTGGCAAGGGCGATTGAGTATCCAGCGTGGTTAACCAGTTCGGATCCAACGGCTGTAACTGATAAGGCGTGTGATACCAGCGTGCCTCGCGATCTGTGGTGACATCATCTGCAACTAACATCAGTCGCAGGTTACGGCTGCAAAAATAGTCCAATAACTGGCGATATAGCGCCTCGGGTGGCACTTCCATCCGGTAGTCACCGAACAGCACATCCTGCAGCGGATAGTGCTGCATATTCAGCGCCAGATCGGTCGCAGTTTGTAACACTGTCGCCGGCTCATAAAAGCGGTAAGCCCAGTTTAATAATTTCTGGCGCTCGGCAAATAAGTTGGCCGGGAAGGGGCTGTCTTTTAGTAAACGCACTTTGGCAAACAGTGTTTGCACGATTTGTCGGTACTGTTGTCGTCCGGCCACAGTGAGTTCAAATGCCAGAGTAAAGTCTTTGTAGTTACTGCCGTCAATACCACCGCCGGCACTCAGCTGATTAACCAGCCCCTGCTGTTTTAGCAGCGCCAGTAATGAACCCGGGCCCTCATCACCGAGCAGATGAGCGACAAAACTGACTACTTTATAGCGATACCAGGGTTGGATATCCGGTAGCGCAAAGCTGATGACCAGCCGGTTACTGCTTTTGTGCGGCTTAATGTTTAGTTGTAACTGCTGCTGTTGCTCCAGGTATAGCGGGACTTGTAACGGTGCTTTCGCTGGCAGGTGATCACTGATCTGACTGAAGCTTTGTATTGCCAGAGTGCGCAGCTCGGCCAGGCTTTGCGGGCCAATCAGACAGACACTCATTCTTTGGGCACTATATTGCTGGTGGAAGAACTGACTGACGGCCTGTTGCAAGCTGTCGCCGGGGCGATCAGCCAAAGTTTGGGCGTTGCCAACAGAAAATTTGGCAAAGGGATGCGCCGGATTAATGCTTTCTTTGTGCACCTGATAAATTCGCCGGCTATCGTCTTTCAGCTTTAAAGAGAACTCAGCTTCAATAGCCTGACGTTCTTTTTCGACATAGTCACTACTGAACAGCGGTTCGCTAAACATGGCAGCGAAGCGGCTTAAACCTGCGGCAAAGTGCTGCTGCTCGATATCAAAATAGAATTGACTGTGTTCGGTACCGGTCCAGGCGTTGTGACTGCCGCCATGCTCACTGATAAAGTGTTGTAACTCGCCGGCTTGCGGGTAGGCGCGACTGCCCAAAAACAGCATATGCTCCAGAAAATGAGCCAGGCCTTCCCGGTCTGCAGGATCGTCAAAGTGGCCGACGTTGACTGTCAGCGCGGCGGCGCTTTTTTCACTATCGGCCTGATGAACCAACAGCACGGCCAAACCGTTAGACAATTTCAGGTATTCAAATTGTCTGGGATCATTCGGGCTTTGCAGGATAGATGTGCTTGCCAAGTGATATCCTTTGGAGTGGCTGGGAGTATCCGGCCTCTCATAGCGATAAGTAATAACCAGCATGAGTCTTATGCTTTAATAGCAGTTACGCTGGCCGCTGACTTTCATTATCATAGCGCACTATTTTCACCTGACGCATGCTTATTTGCTAAACAGCCGACCAGATGGGACAGACAGACCACCGAGATGGGACAGATAGAGTAGTATGGTAACAACTTCATGGTAAATATCGTGATTATGCGTCACGGCGAAGCCGAGCCGCCAGCAGTGGACGATCAGCAGCGAGCCCTGACCACACAGGGGCGCAGCGAAGTTCAGCAAATGGCAAGCTGGTTGGCGCAGGCATACCCGGCATTTGATTACCTGTGGGTCAGCCCCTATTTGCGAACCCGGCAAACGGCGGCACTGATGTTGGAGGCACAGCAACGCGGATGTCAGTTGCAGGTGATGCAGCAGTTAGTACCCGATGGTCAGGCAGAACAGGTGAAAACCGCTCTCGATTTATTGCTCGCTGAACAACCTGATGCCAGAGTGTTATTGGTATCGCATATGCCGTTGGTAAGTTTTCTGGTGGAAAGCCTGACCGAAACCGGCAGAGCGCCGATCTTTACCACTGCAGCCTTGTGCTGTATCGACTATCAGACGGCACGGGGCGGAAAATTGCTGGAGCAAAATTCGCCACTCGAATTGACGTTGTTAAAAAGTTAGCGCCGGCCAGCAGCGGGCAGTTCACGAAATTGCTGCTCGTTGCTCTGATTGATTTTAAGCAATAACAACAGGGCGCCATGCTTGCCCCAGGTTTTCGGAGCAGTGTGAAAGGCGCGCACATTCGGATGTTGCACCAGCCAGTTTGGTACCTTACGTGCCAGTATGCCCAGCCCCTTGCCATGTACGACACAGGCGCAATTAAATTGCTGCTGCTGACAGTAGTCCAGTAAGCCAGCCAGCTGTGTTTTCGCTTCATTGGCCGTCATGCCGTGTAAATCCAATACCACCTGCGGTTCTAATTCACCGCGGCGTAAGCGGCCGGCCAGCATCGGATCGTCACCCTGCTGCACATAAGACAAGCTGCCGCTGGTGTCGGTAATGGCTTCATATTCATCGGAGAAAAAGAACAGTTTTTGCGCAGATAGCTCAGCGGCAGCTGTCGGCAGGCGTTTTTGCTTGCTGCGTCTGACAACTGGCGGTATCTTGTCCTGCTCAAGCGGGCGGGCACCGGCGACACTGTCGCGAAACAGGGCTCGCTCTTCGACGCTGAGTGCATCGGGCTTCGGCTTTTTTTGCTGCATCGGCCTTAATCTATACTATCTTATTAGCTGCTACCGGAGCCAAGGATACCATGTCTGACACCTTACCCGCACCCTTTAGTCCTGAATTACTGGACCGCGCCTATAGCGAACTGCAGACCCTGCATGACTGGTTACGTTGGGCCGTTAGCCGGATGCACCAGGGTGGGGTTTATTTTGGCCATGGTACCGATAACGCCTGGGATGAAGCCGCAGTGATGCTCTCGCATGTGTTGTACTTGCCGCCCCTGCGTGATGAAAAGTTATTTAGCGTGCGCCTGACATTGGATGAGAAACAGCAATTTGTCGCGCTGTTAGAACAACGGATTGCGCAGCGCATTCCAGCCGCCTATCTGACCCAGCAAGCCTATTTTTGTGATCTGCCGTTCTATGTCGATGAGCGGGTGTTGATCCCGCGCTCACCGATTGGCGAGCTGATTAAGCAGCAGTTTCAGGGCCTGCTACCGGCTGGCAGCAGCCCGGCCCATATTCTGGATCTCTGTACCGGCTCGGGCTGTATTGCCATTGCCTGTGCGGTGGCTTTCCCGGAAGCGCAGGTTGATGCCGTCGATATCAGCGAGGATGCACTGGCAGTATGCGAGCTGAATATTGCCGAGCATCAGCTGCAGGAGCGGGTCTACCCCATTCTGTCAGATGGCTTTAGTGCCCTTGCCGGTCAGCAATATGATTTGATAGTCACCAACCCGCCTTATGTCGATGCTGAAGATATGGCTGATTTGCCGGATGAATACCGGCACGAACCAGAATTGGGGCTGGCGTCTGGTATCGACGGCCTGGCATTAACCCGGCAGATCCTGCGCGATGCGGCCGCACATTTAACCGAGCAGGGTATTTTAGTTTGTGAAGTGGGCAATAGTATGGTTGAATTGCAGTATAGATATCCAGACGTCCCATTTCGCTGGCTGGAGTTTAGTGCCGGAGGCCTTGGTGTCTTTGCACTGAGCAAAGCACAACTTGTCGCTTGCCAGCATTTATTCGAGGAAAGTTAAATGGCAGGTAACAGCATCGGCCAGTTATTTAAAGTTACGACTTTTGGTGAAAGTCATGGTCCGGCGATTGGCGGCATTGTCGATGGTTGCCCGCCTGGTATGGTATTAACGGCCGAAGATTTACAATTGGATCTTGATCGGCGCAAGCCCGGCACGTCGCGCTACACCACACAGCGCCGTGAAGAAGACAGTGTCAAAATCCTCTCTGGTGTGTTCGAGGGTAAGACAACCGGCGCCAGTATTGGCTTATTGATTGAAAATACTGATCAGCGCTCGCAAGACTATGCCAATATTGCCAGCCAGTTCCGGCCTGGCCATGCCGACTATACCTACTGGCATAAATTCGGTATTCGCGATTACCGCGGCGGTGGTCGTTCGTCGGCGCGCGAAACGGCAGTACGGGTGGCGGCCGGTGCCATCGCTAAAAAGTATCTCGCTGAGCACTGCGGTATAGAAATCCGCGGCTATTTACAGCAGCTGGGGCCGATTAAGGCCGAGCAGCTGGATTGGTCGCAGGTGGAACAAAACGCCTTTTTCTTCCCGGATGCCAGCAAGCTAGAAGCGCTGGATGACTATATGCGGCAGCTGAAAAAAGACGGTGATTCGGTTGGCGCGCGGGTTAATGTGGTGGCAACCGGTGTGCCGGTCGGTCTGGGTGAGCCGGTGTTTGATCGTCTGGATGCGGATATCGCCCATGCGATGATGAGTATCAATGCCGTTAAGGCAGTGGAAATCGGCGATGGTTTTGCGGTAGTTGAGCAGCGTGGCTCCACTGGCCGTGATGAGCTGACACCGCAGGGCTTTACGGCGAATCATGCCGGTGGCACCCTGGGTGGTATTTCCAGTGGCCAGGATATTCTGGTCAGCATGGCGTTAAAGCCGACTTCCAGTATCAGTATTCCGGGCAAAACCATTAATACCGCCGGTGAAGTGGTGGATGTGGTGACCAAAGGCCGGCACGATCCCTGTGTCGGTATTCGCGCGGTACCCGTTGCCGAAGCCATGCTCGCCATTGTGCTACTGGACCATCTGCTGCGCCATCGCGCCCAAAATGCCGGCGTCCAGGTCAGTACACCAGATATCGCGGCACTGGCACGGCAGCAGTAAAGTAATTAATACCGCTTTTTAATAACACTAGTTTAACGGAACAGTCGTGTTAACACTTGCCACCAAGCCAGCCCTTGCGCTGGCTTATTTTGCTTATTTCGGCGTCCTAGGCCTGTTTGTGCCTTATTTCGGGCTGTTTCTGGATGGCCGCGGTTTAAGTTCGGCGCAAATAGGCTTATTGCTGGCGCTGGTCACGGCGACGCGAATTGTTGGCCCGGCGCTATGGGGCACGCTGGCTGATAAAACCGCCAGGCCGCTGAGCATTATGCGCTTTGGCGCCATTATCGCGATCCTGGCCTGGTGCAGCAGCTTTGTCGATGCCGGCTTTTGGCCCTTACTGGCCGGCTTTGCGCTGTTTAGTTTTTTCTGGACCGCTATTTTACCGCAGCTCGAAGTCTGTACCTTTCATGCGTTGAACGATGATGCCGGTGCTTACAGCCGCATCCGCACTTCCGGCAGTGTCGGTTATATCATTCTGGTGCTGCTTGGCGGCTATTTATTTCAGCGCTTTGGCAGTGAGTTTATGCCGGCGACGGCGCTGCTGTTTTTAGGCTTACTGCTACTGAGCTTATTTAAACTGCCACCATTGCCTAAGTTGTCGGCCAGTCAGCAGGTGCACTTATCCTGGCGTCAGTTATTCAAAAGTAAGGTGCTGTGGCTGTTTATGGGCGCGGCCTTAATGCTGCAAATGAGCTTTGCGCCTTACTATGGCTTTTTTACCCTGTATTGCCGCGATCTGGGCTATAGCGGCACTGTTACCGGCTTGTTGATTGGCGTAGCGGTGGCGGCGGAGATTGTCGCTTTTTATTTTGCTGGCCGCATTTTAGGCCGTTTCAGACTGGGGCATTTACTGGCCGCCTGTTATGGCTTAACTGCGCTGCGCTGGTTAATCGTCGCTTATCTTGGTGATCAGCCGCTGGTGCTGGCAGCCAGTATGCTGTTACATGCCGGTAGCTTTGCCATTGCCCACAGCGGCGCTATGCAGTTTATTCAGCAGTTTTTCCCCAAGGCACAGCGTGGCCGCGGTCAGGCGTTTTATGCCGGTATTATTTATGGCGGTGGCGGGGCTATCGGCGCCTATATTGCCGGTATCAGCTGGCGCGATGGGGCTGGCGCCAGTGCCACCTTTACGTTGGCAGCACTGGCAGCGGCAATAGCGATGCTATTGGCGCTAAGCTTACCGCGTACTATGCCGCGAGCGGATGATAAAGCGACGGATTCGTCTTAGCGCATTAGCCACTTAAGCAGCGCTTTAAACAACGGCCGGTTAAAGGGCGGGTAAATCAAAATGCTGCTACTAAAGCGGCCTTTCTGGTGCACCGCCTTAGCGTGGGAAAAACGCCAAAAGCCTTCCGGACCATGGTAGTTACCCAAACCTGATGGCCCGATGCCACCAAAGGGTAAGTCCTCCTGCGCTACATGCAGCAGCGTATCGTTAATACAAACACCACCGGCATGAGTTTGGGTTAACACTCGCTGTTGTAACAGCTTATCTTCACTAAATAAGTACAGCGCCAGCGGCCTGGGTCTGGATTTAATATAGTCAAGCGCCTGCTCAAAGCTGTCATAGCCGATAATCGGCAACAAGGGACCGAAAATTTCCTGCTGTAAAATCTGACACTCCTCGGGCACATCAACCAGCAAGGTTAGCGGTAGCCGGCGCTGTTGTTGTTGCAGCTCGCTGCCTATTCCTGCACAGGGATAAGCGGTTGCGCCTTTAGAGAGCGCCTCGCTTAGCAGCTGTTGTAAGCGCTGATAATGCTGCGTATTGATCACCGTGCTGTAATCGGGGTTAGTGGCAAAATCAGGATAGAGTTTGGCAAAATCGGCTTGCAGCTGGCTAATCAGCGCTGGGATCCGGGCTTTTGGCACTAACACATAATCGGGTGCGACACAGGTTTGGCCGGCATTGGCGGTTTTGCCAAACAGCAAGCGCTGGCTAAAATGCACTAAGTCGGTATCCGCTGTCAGCAGTGCCGGGCTTTTACCGCCCAGCTCAAGCGTCACCGGGGTAAGATTGGCCGCCGCAGCCTGCATCACTTTGCGTCCGACGCCGGTAGAGCCGGTAAACAACAGATGATCAAAAGGCAGGGCGGCAAAATCGGCGGCAACCCCAGCATCGCCCTGAACCACACTAACACAGTCAGTTAAGCCCTCTGCCAGCATTTCAGCCAGCACCGCATTGGTTGCCGGAGTAAACTCCGACAGCTTTAACATCACCTGATTACCGGCTGAGAGTACCGCCATAAGCGGGCTAAGTGCCAGAAAAATCGGATAATTCCACGGCACAATAATACCAACCACACCTAACGGCTGCGCCAGCACAAAGTTTTTTGCCGGCGCAAAGGTATAGTGCACGGCACGGCGCTGCGGTTTTAACCAGCCTTTAAGCTGTGACAACTGATATTTGATGCCCTGCAGACTGGGCGCAATTTCCAGCAGCTGCGTTTCAACACTGCTGCGCTGGCCAAAATCACGGGCGACGGCCTGTTGTAACGCCGTGTCGTATTGTTTTAGCAACCCAGCCAGACGCTGCAAGCGTTGCTTGCGTGTAGCAAGTGATGGATAGGGTTCGGCGTTAAACTGCTGTTGATGCTGTTGAAACAGGCTTTCTATGCTCATCAGAACTCACTACTGCTAGGGCGTGTTGACGTTTGCTGCTTGTTTTTGCAGCCGTTTGGCTGGTGTTTATACAAGGCAGAGCTTGTGATGTGTAGTTATTCTACATGAACAAGCGATAACGCAGTAGAAACGCCAGCCAAACGCTGCCCGAAGGGTTCGCGCTGGCGACGCTTTGCTCTTTGTCACTCGTCACTTATTTAGAATAACTAAACTGCGCTCCTCGTTTCGCGATCAAAGCGCCGCCAGTGCGAACAAAATCTAAGCAGCAAACGTCAACACGCCCTAGAACACGCTGGGTTATGCCGTTACTCTAAAGTAGTCCAACCAGTGGAGCAAGTTTAGTTGCCAGGTTACCAGGCTGCTACGTTACTAAGTCGCTTCGTTGCCAGGTTACCAGGCTGCTACGTTGCTAAGTTGCTTCGTTGCCAGGTTGTCAGGCACAGCGCTGGGCAAGCCGCAGTCAAATCGCTACAATGCGCAGCAATTTCGAAAGCTGTCACACAGGTGAGGTCGATGACAACGCAGTTTCGCTTGGGTTTGATTGTTAATCCGTTGGCTGGTTTAGGTGGCAGTGTCGGTTTAAAAGGCAGTGATGGCATGGCAGAGCAGGCGCTGGCGCTTGGTGCAGTGCCGATGGCGCAGCAGCGTGCCAGACAGAGCCTGGAGCAACTGCTGCCGCTGCGTGACAAGCTACAAATCGTCACCGTCGCTGGCGATATGGGGCAGCAGCTTTGTGAAGAGTTGGGTTTTGATTACCAGCTTTGCTATACCCCAGCGGATTCACTTACTACCGCGGCAGATACCGAGCAGGCTGCAGCTGTGATTGCCGAATCTGGTGTTGATTTACTGCTGTTTGCCGGTGGTGATGGTACAGCGCGCAATGTCTGTAGCGTTGTCGGCGCTAAAACTACTGTCTTAGGTATCCCTGCCGGTTGTAAGATCCATTCCGGCGTGTATGCGATTTCGCCGCTGGCCGCCGGTAAGCTGCTGGCGAAACTGGTCGCCGGTGAGCTGGTCAGTCAGCAGGAAGCCGCAGTGATGGATATTGATGAAAGTGCCTTTCGTCAAGGGGTCGTTAAAGCCCGCCGCTATGGCGAGATGCGCATTCCGGCTGAGCTGCGTTATGTACAAAGCGTTAAAATGGCCGGCAAGGAGTCAGAAGAGCTGGTACTGGATGATTTAGCGGCTTACGTTGCCGGCTTAATGGAACCGGATGTGCGTTATGTGATGGGCTCTGGCTCGACTGTTGCCGCGGTGATGGCGGAACTGGGGCTGGACAATACCCTGCTTGGTGTTGATGTGGTCGAAAATGGTCAGTTGCTGGCCAAAGACGTGACCGCAGCGCAGTTGCTGGAGTTGGTGCAGAATACCCCCAGCAAATTAATTATTACCTTGATTGGTGGTCAGGGCCATGTGTTTGGCCGCGGTAATCAACAACTCTCCCCGGCCGTGATCCGCGCCATTGGCCGCGACAACATTCTGCTACTGGCGACTAAGAGCAAGCTGCAGCAACTGAATGGCCGGCCATTACTGGCCGATACTGGCGATCCGGTGTTAGATCGCGAGTTACAGGGCTTAATCCCGGTGCTGACCGGTTACAACGATTATGTGATTTACCGCTTAGGTTATGAGGACGAAGCATAATGCAAGATAGCAATACCGAACACTGCAATACCGAACACTTTATTGCCCGGGCGGCGGAATTTTTTGACCAGTTAGTGCCGGTTGCCACGGACGATGAGCTATTTGCCGCCGGCTATTTACGTGGTCATGTTGATTTAGCCGTCGGAACCCTGCAACTGGCCGAACAACCTTTTAGCCTGGCCACCTTGCTGCAACAGGTTAACGATAGCCTGGAGCAGGCGATTGCCCAGGGCGAGCTAAATGCAACAGACGAATTGCTGGTGCAGGATATCTGGCAACGTTTACAACAGGCTGCCTGAGTCAAGGCAGCCTGAACAAGACTTTTGGCGGTAATTGACGTAAGATACTGCCATCTTTTAACAGTGGTGCAGCCCGGCTGCACCCGTCAATACAAGTGAAATCCATGTCAAAATTTACTACGTTAGAGCAGCACGCCAGCTACGGTATCGGTTTACAAATGGGGCAGCAACTGGCTGATCGTCCGTTCGATGGTTTAGATATTACCGCTGTCGCAGCCGGTTTAGCCGCTGCTTACAACGAGCAGGCGCCAGAAGTTAGCGATGAGCAAATCCGTGCTGCTTTCACCGTTATTAGCCAGCGCATGCAGGTCGAAGAGCAGGAAAAAGCCCAGGCACTGGCAGAAGCCGGTGAAATGTTCCTGGCAGAAAATGCCAAGCGTCCGGAAGTAACCGTTACTGCTTCTGGCTTACAGTATGAAGTTCTGGTAGCCGCCGAAGGCGATAAGCCCACCGCAGCCTCGACCGTGCGTACCCACTATCACGGTACCCTGATTGATGGCACTGTGTTTGATAGCTCTTATCAGCGCGGTGAACCAGCAGAATTCCCGGTATCCGGCGTTATCGCTGGCTGGACTGAAGCGCTGCAACTGATGGCGGTAGGTTCAAAACTGCGGCTATATATTCCGCATAACCTGGCCTATGGTGAGCGCGGTGCCGGCAATGCTATTGCACCTTTCAGCACCCTGGTATTTGATGTGGAACTGCTGGCGATTCTGTAACCCTTAGTTTCCGCTTCCATGTGAAAAAGCCGGCGTTGCCGGCTTTGTGCTTTTAATGCTGATAAAATTGCTGAAAAGATCAGCAAACAGTCGCCTAAGCCCCCAGTTTTTCTGCAGTTTTCTAAACAGACGTTATACTTTCAGCAGACGTTTTTTATTCACCGAACTGAGAGTAGCTTATGGCAAATTTGACCATTCAAACCCGTATCCTCCTGCTGGCGTTATTACCCAGCACCTTACTGGCAATAGTGCTGGTGACTTTTAGCTTAATGCAGGCGCGTAGCCTTGGCCAGCAGGGCGTGGATGGCTTTGCAGAGGTGTATAGCCAAAGCCAGCAGGCAGTAATTAAAAACTATATGGAGCTGGGTAAAACGGCCATTGCTCATCTTTATAATGCGCCGGATGCCGCAACCAATCCGGCCATTCGGGAAGAAGCCATAAATATCTTGCGCCAACTGCGTTTTGATGACAGTGGCAGCATGGGCTACTTCTTTATCTATGATCAGCAGGGTGTCAATGTGATGCACGCTGCTAACCCCGCCTTGCAGGGTCGTAATCTGATGGATCTAAAAGATCCGAACGGCGTTGAAGTCATTCGGGGCCTATGGAATGCCGCCCGCAGTGGCAAAGGCTATTTGTATTATCACTGGAATAATCCGGAAACCAATACCACGGATCCGAAACTGGGTTATGCCGAAGAGCTCACCAAATGGGGTTTAATGCTAGGCACCGGCTTTTGGATCGACAGCCTGGATAAACAGGTTGCAGTAATGCAGCAGCGAGTCGATGACTCGCTGGCAACCAGCCTCTGGAGTTCGATAGTCACCGCAGCTATTGCGTTAATTGTGATTACCTTGCTAGCCCTGGTAGTAGTACGCAGTATTATTACACCACTGAAATCGGCAGTAAGCGCCATGACCGACATTGCTCAGGGTGGCGGCGATTTACGGCATCGCTTAACGGCTGAGGGTAACGATGAATTAGCGCAACTGGCGCAGGCCTTTAACCGTTTCGCCAGTCAGGTCCGGGATTTGGTGGCACAGGTCGCGGGTTCGACCAAAACGCTGAATGAAAGTGCCAATGAGCTAAATGGCATTATGCGCCAGGCCGGGCAGGGCGTGGCACGCCAACAATCTGAGAGTGATCAGGTGGCTACAGCAATGAACGAAATGGCGGCTTCGGCCCACGAAGTAGCAGATAGCGCCATGCGCGCTTCTGAAGCCGCGGCTAATGCCGAGGATCTGGTCAGTAACTCGAAGCAGACTTTGCTGCAAACAGTGCGGGTAATTGATGGTTTGGCGGAGCAGGTGACGCATGGGGTTTCGGTTATTGGCGATTTAAGCAAAGAATCCGACAGTATCGGCGGAGTACTGGATGTGATCCGCAGCATTGCTGAGCAAACCAACCTGCTGGCACTGAATGCGGCTATTGAAGCGGCGCGCGCCGGCGAAGCGGGTCGTGGTTTTGCGGTGGTTGCAGATGAAGTGCGTACTCTGGCCAGCCGCACCCAACAAAGTACCCAGGAAATTCAGCAGATGATCCAGCGCCTGCAAGCCGGTATTAAGGGCGCCATTGATCTTATCAGCCGGTTAAAACAAAGCAGCCAAAGTAGTGTTGACGAGATCCGGCAGGTTGAGCTGGCACTGAATCAAATTAGTAGTGCGGTTAATACCATTAACAATATGAATGCGCAGATCGCCACCGCCGCCGAGGAGCAAACTCATGTTTCCGGCGCCATTAACGAGAACGTACATCAAATCGTGGTGGTCACCGAAGAAACCGCTGAGGGAACGCGCCGCGCTTCCAGCACCAGTGAACGCTTAAATGCGCTGGCCGCTGAACTGGATAGTCTGGTGGGGAATTATAAAGTCTAATTATCACAGGGTGAGTCAAAAATTAAGGCCGCTGTTGCGGCCTTAATGTTAACCCCGATAAGGATTACGTGAGAGCTTAGCCAACTGACTTAGCAGAATCAGCAGCGCGCTGAGTGCATAAGCTGCCATTAATACCCGGCTCCAGCCCGCCATCGTTAAACCAGCAAACTGCCAATCAACACCGCCACAGGTACCGGTGACTTCAAATACTGTCGGTAGCCATTTATCTAACGCCAACCATGCCGGGAAATCCGCGAATAACGCACAGGTGGTAAAACCGCCACTGGCGAGTGTTTGTTCTATATTGACCAGCTCTTGTGCCTGAAATAAGCCATATAAGGCACTACCAAGCCAAAGTAAGGTGCCTGACAGACGCAACAGCAGCTGACGCGGCGCCAGTAATACTAATAAGGCGGCGACTAAGATCCCGGCAAAAGCGACCCGGATATAAATACATTTAATACAAGGTTGGTAATTAAGTTGGTATTGAAAATAGAGGCCGGCCAGCTCCATCGCCAGAGCGGTCAGCGCTAACAGTAGCCAGGGCCAGCGCTGCATTGATAAAGATTTCAGTGTTTTAAACATGGTTATTGGTATCTGTTGTTGTTGTTTTGTTGGCTAATCTAAGGGATTTCGACAAAATTCACAATGCGGCTACGACGTGAATAACCCGCTTGGCAAGCTATTTTTACATGCTGACTTGTTAATGGCATCGGCTCTGGTACAATCAGTGGCAACTAATAAGAACATTTATTGACACGGATAACGGTGCATGACCAATCTGATTAAAGCGCAAAGCCCGGCGGGTTTTGCCGAAGAATATATCGTCGATTCCATCTGGAATGGCAAATTTGCTCCTGGCTCCATTTTACCTGCAGAGCGTGAACTGTCTGAATTAATTGGTGTTACCCGCACGACGCTGCGCGAGGTATTACAACGTTTGGCCCGTGATGGCTGGCTTACCATTCAGCATGGCAAACCGACTAAGGTAAATAACTTCTGGGAAACCTCAGGTCTGAATATTCTGGAAACCCTGGCACGTCTGGACGAAGAGCGGATGCCGGATCTGGTCGATGAGTTATTATCAGCGCGGACTAATATCAGTGCTATCTATATTCGTGGTGCGATTAAAACCCATAAGCAGCAGGTGATTGATTTTCTGACCGGCTCCGAGCGCCTGGAAGATACTGCCGAAGCCTTTGCTGACTTTGACTATAATTTGAATCATGAGTTAGCTCTGCATTCGTCGAATCGTATTTATGTATTAATCTTAAATGGTTTCCGCGGCCTGTATAACAAAATTGCCCGCTTTTACTTCTCCAGCCCGGCAGCGCGGGAACTGGCCCGTCAGTACTACCAACAGCTAAAAGCGCTGGCACAGGCTGGCCGACACGATGACGTGGTGATGGCTGTGCGTAAATACGGTATCGATAGCGGTAAGATCTGGTCTGAACTGCGGCCGACCATTCCCCGTGATTTGATGGAATAAGTTAGACCGATACAAACAATAAAGCCGCAGCTTCGCTCTGCGGCTTTTTTGTTGCTGGTCGAGCTGGGCTGAACTAATAAAATGATATAAGATATTCCCAATAGTTATATAGCATACTGTGCACGGAGTCTGTCATGCCTGCGGTACCTGAGACCTGTCGGAAACTGAGTGAAATTTATCTGGACAATAATGCCACTACCCCAGTTTTGGCTGGTGCCGCGGCTGCGGTACAGCACTGCATGCAGCAGGGCTTTGGCAATCCTAGTAGCAGCCACAGCACAGGTATTAAAGCGAAAGCCTTGCTGGAGCAAACCCGTAATCTGGCCCGGCAGTTATTGGGTGCCAGCAGTGGTGAGATTATTTTTACCTCTGGAGCAACAGAAGGGATCCAGACCTCAGTACTATCGGCGTTACTGGCGATCCGTGAGCGCGGTTTAGCCGGAGCTAATACCTTATTATTGTATGGCGCCACCGAACATAAGGCGGTACCTGAGAGCCTGAAACACTGGAATAGCGTGCTGCAGCTTGGTGCAAGCGTAAAGCCAATCCCGGTATTAGCAAACGGTTTACTGGATTTAACGGCGTTAGCGGAGCTATTACCGAATGCGGCTCTGGTATGCACCATGGCTGCCAATAACGAGACTGGGGTGCAACAAGATTTACGCGCCCTGGAAAAATTAATCCGCAGTATAAAACCCGATGCTTACTGGCTAGTTGATTGTGTGCAGGCGCTCGGTAAGATGCCGCTGCAGTTGGCGGCGACGACGATCGATTATGCGCCCTTTAGTGGACATAAACTGTATGCCCCTAAGGGTATCGGTTTTTTGTATGTGCGTAAGGGCGCACCGTACCAGCCCCTGATCACTGGTGGTGGGCAAGAGGGCGGTTTGCGTTCGGGTACGGAAAACCTGCCGGGTATTGCGGCACTGCATTATATTTTTGAGCAATTACTGAGTAATGAGCAAAGTGTTTTTGCCAGTAGTGAACAGCTACAGCAGTTTCGTCAACAATTACTGGCGGCATTGCAGCAGCTGTTCCCGTCCCTGGTGTTAAACAGTGAGTTACCTTATGCCCTGCCCACCACCCTAAACTTTTCGGTACCGGGGTTTTTCGCCAAAGATATTCTGGATCTTTTCGATGCCGCCGGGATCCGCGTCAGCTCAGGCTCAGCCTGTAGCTCGAAAGTCACAGGCAGCTTTGTTTTAGATGCAATGGGGTTGGCGCGTTGGCGCAGCGAGGGCGCGATCCGGTTATCCTTTGGTCCGGCGTTTACGGCGCAGGAATGTCAGCAGGCCTGTCAACGACTTACCGATTTGGTGCCGGTAGTACAACAACATGGTCTGGTGCTAACGGATGGCGACCCGCTTAATATTCCGAGTGCCAGTGGTCTGTACCAATTTAAATTTGATGCCTGTTGTACGTATTTACTGCTGTGCCCGCAAAGCCGCCAGGCGGTGATCATTGATCCGGTGCTGGCGTTAGCCGAGCGCTTATCCAATATTATCCAAAGCCAGCAGATTAGCCAGGTTTGGGTATTAGAAACGCATTATCATCAACAGCCCGGGCAAGCTGCGCAGTTGCTGCGGCAATTGTTTAGTGCGGCCGCAACGGATGCGTTTGGTTGGCCAGAGGCTGCCGCTGAGATAGCGGTTGATTCTTTTCTGTTACGACGGCTGGCGACACCGGGGCATAGTGATACGGCCTACAGTTATTTGTTAACGCAGCACGGTGATTTAAAAGCCGCCTTTGTCGGTGATTTGATTTTAGCCGGTGGCATTGGCCGCACCGACTTGCCTGGCAGTGATGCGCTGGCGCTGCAACAGAGTGTACAGCGGCTGGCGCAGCAGCTTTATCCTGACACGCTGCTGTTCTCCAGCCATGATTATGCGCAACGTTTTGTTACCCGCCTTGATCTGGCCTTGACCGAAAGCCCACTACTGGAAAAATTACTGGCTAATGCGCCAGAGCAGGAATGGCGACAGGCGCTTAATCAGCAATGTCAGCAGTTACAACAGGCCAGCAGCTATCTGTGTGGTTATGTTGAAGTGACAACGGATGATGCTATAGCGTTAGTTAAACCGGCACAGTTGCCGCAATTACTTAGTACGCAGCAGCCCCTGGTAATAGATGTACGTGAACCCTATGAACAAAGTGCTGGCGCCTTGAGCCAGTATTTACCTGCCAGCGCCAGGATCCAACAAGTACCGTTATCGCGTTTATGTGATGCCGTACTACAGCACAGTTTAACGCCTGATTTACCTTTATTGTTAGTTTGTCGTAGTGGCAATCGTAGTTTGTTAGCTGCCAGAGTATTGCGGCGTCTGGGCTTTCAGCAATTGTGGAATTTACAGGGCGGTGTGGCTCTACTCAGTTAGTCGGGGCAGGCAAAAAAAACGCCGGCAAGGCCGGCGCAAACATGCTGCATCAGGTTGTTTACTCAGTAAAAAAACTGTTGGAGCGGGTTTAACAGCCGCGTTAAGCCTTTATTAAACTTCAATGGCGCGCTTAGCACCGACAAACACAAGCAATCTTCATCCGCCCGGGTATGGGGAGTATGGGTATCTGCTGGTGTATTGATTAACAAATCCCCGGCACCATATTCACCGTTCTCGTCACAGATGGTGCCACTTAACACCAGCGTCATTTCCAAACCAAGATGGGTGTGATTAGGTATTTCAGTACCTTTATCAATATAAAGCAAAGATACATGCATCTTATCGCCAGCCGGTAACTTGGCTGTTGCCACACCACCTAGCTGTAACCATTTGCCATGCTGATTAGCCAGGCGGCTCAGCGCGCGTGGTACGCGAAACTCTCGACCATTAATGTTGACTGTCACTGCATCGCGTTGCTGCGTCTTACGCGGCTTTTCAAGCTGAGGCTCAGCGGTAATGGCGGAAAAAAGTGCAGCGAAATCGTCAGCCATCACTGGTGCATCATCAGCAGCCAACGAGCTTGCCTGATCATTGTGAATATCCTGACACAGGCGCTGGCAATGCGGACATAAATCAATATGCGTTGCTACCGCCAAAGCGACATCGGGCGCCAGCGTACCTTCAACATATTGTTCCATTAACATCATACCGGGATGATATTTAACTGCGTGTGTCATCTAATGCCTCTCTCAAACGATCCAGAGCCAACCGAATCCGGGACTTTACGGTACCAAGCGGGATATCCAGCTCTTCTGCTACTTCCTGATGTGATTTTTCTTCCAGATAAACTTTTTGCATTACCAGGCGCTGTGCGATAGGTAAAGCATCAAAATAAGGTGCCAGCTTTTCACTCAGCAACATGGTTTCCCACTGATCGCTGGACGATTCTTCCAACTCTGGATAATCGCCATCGGCCCATAAATCATCGGCACTGATATCATCTTTGCGGCTTTGTTTTTTCCGCAACATGTCAAAGCGTACATTACGGGCGATAGTAAAAATCCAGGTTGATGCGCAGCCGCGGCTGGCGTCAAACAAGCGGGCTTTTTTCCACACGTTCAGCATGGTGTCCTGCACCATTTCCAGCGCTTGTTGTTCATTACCGAACATTTTCATGCCAAAGGCTTTTAATCTCGGCGCGAAATAATTAAATAACTCAGCGTACGCAGCTTTATCAGCGTTTAACGCTACAAAGTTGAGTGCATCTTCCCACTGCCCGCTGCGGATATGTGGCTCGGCACTAATGGTCATTCGTTCTGGCATCCTGGTCGCTGTTCCGGAGAGCTCATGATGCCTTGTCAGCGCGGTAGAATCCAACATATTTGACGTTCCTGGCTGTACCAGCTGTTAACTTATGGGTTCATGGTGTTTTACGCAGGCTGCTGCCGCCTGGTTTGTTTTTTAAGCTCTCAAAAAATAGAACGTATTTAGCAAAATAATCAGATTTTTTTTCTAAAAATTATAAGTAAACTACCTGCATTAGATTCGCCAAAGGAGGCAAAGATGAAAAACGTTCTGGTTATTAACAGTTCTATTAGCGGTGCCAACGGTAATTCGACGAAATTAGTCCAACATCTGTTAGCCCAGCTGCCACAGGCGCAGGTAACAGAGATTGATCTTGGTGCTAAACCCTTACCTCATTTAGAAATGGCAGAAATCGGCGCCTGGATGACTCCTGCTGCAGAGCGTAGCGCGGAGCAACAAGCCCTGGCTGCTCACTCAGACGATTTGATTGCAAAAGTACAAGCTGCGGACGCCGTGATTTTTGGTGTGCCAATGTACAACTTCGCACTACCAAGCCAATTAAAGGCCTTGCTGGACCGTCTGGCCCGCGCTGGTGTTACCTTCAAATACACCGAAACTGGCCCGGTGGGGTTACTGCAGGACAAACCGGTAATTTTTGCGCTGGCGCGTGGTGGTGTTTACGCCAATACGTCGGCTGACTCACAGGTACCGTTTCTGAAAACCTTCTTTAACTTTATCGGTTTAACCCAGCTGTATTTTGTTTATGCGGAAGGTCTGAATATGGGGCCGGATGCGGCTGAGAAAGGTATCAGTGCGGCACAACAGCAACTGACCGAACTGGCAAAGCAGCTATTTGTTTAAGTTTGCCCGACGTTACACCTGTTACACCTTGCGATAAAGCCGGCAATTGCCGGCTTTATGTTTTTTAGCGTATCTGTTTTGCATTCAGCCGCATAAGGTTGCGTTCTGTTGGTAGCCTTTGTATAACTGTGCGGTCCTGTCACAAAGTAAGAATGAGAACAATGAAAACTTTCCGCAAAGCCTTACTCTCACTGAGTCTGAGTGCATTGTGCTGGCATAGCCCTGCAGTTCAGGCGAAAGCTGAAGTACAAACCTGGAATACCAATACCGTCAGCGTTGAGCAGGTATTTACTGCTGATCCTGGCATCCGTTTAACGATGGAACAAATTATGGCCGATCCGGACTGGCTTGGCCGGCAACCGGAAACGGCGTTTTGGGCACCGGATAGCAGCACCGTTTACTACCAGCGCAAACGCGAAGGCAGTGAATTGCGCGACTGGTTTAGTCGCCCGCTGCAGGCAGAAGGTAATGGCGAACTGGTAAAACTGGCGCATTGGCATCAGATGGGTGCGGCACAGCTGGTTTATAACACCGACCGCAGTAAAGCGGCTTATGTGTTTGAAGGTAATGTCTTTGTGTTGCAAAACGGCGAGTTATTGCAGCTAACGCGCAGCAATAATAGCCACAGCCGGCCGCAGTTTTTACTGGATGGTCGCCTGGTGTATCAGCAAGGCTGGGATTTTATCGCTTATGATTTCGCGAACGGCAGCCACAGCGAGATTGCCAGCCTGAAAACAGAGGATGCGCCAAAAGCGCCTGCAGTGCCGAAAGGTTACCTGGCACAGGAACAGCACAAACTGATTGAGTTTGTTGCCTTACAACAGCGTAACCAAAGCGAACGTTATCAGGCAGAGCAGCAGTTACGGCAGGAAAATGCCAGCCTGGCTGCTGCAGCTATTTATGTCGGTAAAGGTCGGCAAATTGTTGATGCCAGTTTATCACCGGCCGGTACTCACCTGGTTTTGGCAACCCGCAAACAAAGCAGCCGCAATGAAAAAGATATAATGCCGAATTACATCTCGGCGAGCGGCGATATTCTGGCGCAGCCGGTACGGCCAAGGGTGAATGATTTTAAACCCGAGCCACAAAAATTGATTCTGGTCGATTTGCGCGATGGCAGTCAGCATGAGCTTAGCTATACCAGCCTACCTGGTTACAATGAAGACGTGCTGGCTGATGTCAAAGCTGAGAATGCTAAAGCACGTGGTGAAACCTATAAAACCGCCAAAGTGATCCGCGATATCGGCTTAATGACCGACTGGTACTGGAGTCAGAGTGCGCTGCGCTGGCATCCGAACGGCCAGCAGCTGGCGGTAATGTTAAAGGCCTTTGATAACAAAGATCGCTGGATCGCGACTGTTGATCTGGCAGGCAAAAAGTTACAGCCGCAGCACCGCTTACATGACAAAGCCTGGGTAAATTATGCCTTTAATGACTTCGGCTGGCTCAACAACAGCGAAACACTGTATTTCTTGTCGGAAGAGAGTGGCTATTCACACCTTTATACTAAGGGTTTGACAGATCGCAATGCGAAAAAGCTGACGGCTGGTACTTTTGAAGTGAGCAATCCGGTATTAACCCATAACGACCAATACCTGTACTACACCGCCAACGTCAGTCATCCGGGGATCTACAATGTTTACCGGTTAGCGCTGGCGTCTGGTAAAACGGAACAACTGACTAACTTATTGGGTAGTACTGAGTTTACCTTATCTCCGGATGAGCAAAAGCTGTTGCTGCGCCATTCGACGAACTTACTGCCGCCAGAGCTTTACGTCGCCGACGCGCAGCCGGGCGCAGCGCTGAAACAACTGACTAATACCGTGTCAGAGGAATTCCGCAAGTTGCCGCTGGTAGCGCCTCAGGTGGTGGCGGTACCGTCCAGCCATGGTCAGCATCCGGTATTTAGTAAGGTTTATCTGCCGGCCGATTATCAGCAGGGTGAGCCACGTCGTGCTGTGATCTTTAATCATGGTGCCGGTTATCTGCAAAACAGTGATCTGGGTTGGTCAGGCTACTTCCGTGAATTCTTCTTCCATAACCTGCTAGTACAACAAGGTTACGTGGTAATGGATATGGATTTCCGCGCCTCAAAAGGTTATGGCCGTGACTGGCGTACGGCGATTTACCGGCAGATGGGCACACCGGAAATTCAGGATCTGGTCGATGGGGTTGAGTGGCTGGTGAAAAATGCCAATGTTGATCGCAAGCGCATTGGCACTTATGGCGGCTCCTACGGTGGTTTTATGACCTTTATGGCGCTGTTTAAAGAACCAGAGCTGTTCCAGGCCGGTGCCGCGCTGCGTCCGGTGAGTGACTGGGCCTATTATAACCACCCGTACACGTCGAACATTCTGAATACACCGGATATTGATCCTATTGCTTATGAACGCAGCTCACCGATCTACTTCACCCAAGGCTTAAAGAAACCCTTGTTAATCAATGCACCAATGGTTGATGACAATGTGTTCTTCCAGGATGTGGTGCGGTTAGTGCAACGTTTAATTGAGCAGGAAATTATCCACTTCGAAACGGCGATCTATCCGGTTGAACCACACGGTTTCCGGCAACCAAGCAGTTGGTTAGACGAATATCGCCGCATCCACAAACTGTTCGAACAAAACCTTTAATCTCTACAACAGTTATCCACAGCACTCCGGTACCGGCCAGACCTCAGAGGTCATACCGGTACCGGAGTGCGATCTGACCAGTTGCCGTCGGCACTGACAAAATCGGTGTCGGCGTTAAAGCAGTGTGGTTGTTTACTGTAGGGCTGCAATAGCTGCAGCTCTGCTGCATGCAGCAATAAGCGCGGTGCCGCAGCCGCTTGCGCCGGCGAGGCATAAAAATTATCCCCCAAAATCGGATGCCCGAGGGCTGCTAAATGTACCCGTAGTTGGTGCGATCTGCCCGTTACCGGTCTGAGTTCAACTAAGCTAGTGTTATCGCGAATCGCCAGCACCTGATAAAAGGTTTGCGCGGGTTTACCTGCGGCATCGACTTTTTGCCTGGGTGGCTTGAGCGGATCAGTACTAAGTGCCAGGGTAATTTCTCCATTTGGTGGTGTCATCTTACCGGCAACGACCGCCAGATAGCGTTTTTTCACCAGGCGTTCAGCAAACTGGCGCTTTAACTCGCGTTCAGCATTGCGCCGCAAGGCAAAAACAACCACCCCCGAGGTGCCAAGATCAAGCCGGTGTACCAGTAGGGCGGTTGGGTAGATGGCCTGCACCCGGCTTAACAGGGAGTCCGCCAGCTGGTCAGCCCGTCCGGGGTTAGTCAGCAAACCACTGGGTTTATTAACCACCAGTAAGTCTTTATCCTGAAACAGGATCTGTAACGGACTACTCGGTGGCTGATAAAATGAAAATTCAGACATAACAAGGCTCAACTGCGGCATTTAGCGGCAGCTTAATGGTTTTGACGCTGCCTGCAAGGCCTTTTTACGGCATAATAGCGCCAACAGAGAACAATGAGACCCAGTATGAGTGCCGAGTTAGAACATTTGGCGGTGTTACCGGCCAGTCCGGAAGCCTATGAAATTCTGTATCAGGACGATGTGTTGCTGGTGGTGAATAAACCCTGCCAGCTGTTGACAGTACCTGGTCGGCATCCGGAAAATCGTGATTGTCTGATTAGCCGGGTGCAGCGCGAGTTTCCGGGGGCTCAGGTGGTGCATCGGCTGGATTATGATACCTCGGGCATCATTTTATTACCGCTGACTAAACGGGCATTGTCAGAGCTGAGTAAGCAATTTCAGGCGCGCACTATCAGTAAGTTTTATCAAGCCCGCGTTGGCGGGCAGCTGGCAAACGGGCAGGGCGAGATCAACCTGCCGATTGCTGCTGATCAACAACGACGGCCACTGTATAAGATTTGTCAGCACAGCGGTAAAGCTTCGTTAACCCGCTATCGCGTATTGTCATACCGGGCGGCAGATAACAGTTCATTGCTTGAGTTAGAGCCGGTAACTGGCCGTTCACACCAGCTCAGGCTGCACCTGGCGGCGATCGGCCATCCGATCATCGGTGATCCTTTTTATGCGCCGCCAGCGCTGGCAAAAGCGTCACCACGCTTACTATTGCACGCCGCCCAGCTTAGTTGTCAGCATCCGCTGACGGCTAAAGTTTTAACCTTTAACGCTTCGGCCTCGTTCTAACCAGCTAGCTGCAACAACACATTAATGCCGCTGACCGTTGGATAGAGCCGAACGGTAACGGGGAGTTCTTGACCGGGCAACACGAGGCTGAGGGTCTCTGTGCTTTGCTTGGCATAACAACGTTGAATCGCTGTCGTCAGAGCGCTGTAGTCCTTGCCTGGCCGGTACAACACCTCGGTAATAGACTTACCCAGCGCCGGGATTTTAGGATCGGTTAACAGCTCCAGCGCTTTTGGGTTAATAAAGGTAAAAGTGAGCTGGTTATCCAAGGCAAAAAAAGCATCTGTAATTTCGTTCAGTGTTTGATATAAGGATAAGCGCAGATTATCGGTGTTTTGCCATAATGCCTTCTGTTGACTGATATCCATCGCCGAACCAAACCAATATAGTAAATCGCCTTGTTCATTAAAAATGGGTAATGCCGAAGTTAGATGCCAGACATAGCTACCGTCAGCGCTTAAAATCCGAAACTCAATATTGTAAGGTACTTTCGCGTTGACACAGTGTTGCCAGTGGCTGAGTACAGGAGCCTGCTCGTCCGGATGCAGTAACTGCAGCCAGTCGGCAATGATAGTGGCGGCATCCCGGCCACTGAAACTGGCAAAGGTTTCCGATACATAATCGATTCTACCGTCTGCGGTGGCGGTCCATACTTTCACCGGTAAACTGTCAGCCAGCTGTTGAAAGCGTCGTTGCTGGATTTGTAAACGTCGGGCTTCATCATAGTGTTGCTGGATATCTTGTAAAATACCCCGCAATACCCCCGGGCTGGCCGGATCGGCATAGGCGGTAAGTTTCACCCATACTGGCTGGGAGCTTTCCTGATGCAGCCTAAGCTCCAAACTCAGCGGACTGCTGGCTTCCAGCGTTTGCTCCAGCTGTAATTTAAGCTCTGGCCCGGCTTGTTGTTCAAAGCAACAAGCAAATTGCTCCAGCGTTAATTGCCGTACGTTAAGGCCGAGCAAGCGAGCGCTACTTTCATCCAGTTGCACCATCTTCAGATGATCATCCAACCACCAATGGCTGATGCCGGCTACCTGATTAGCCAGTTGCAAATCGAGCCGGGTTTGACTGGCCAGCACATGCTGGTCATGTTGGCTTTGGCGTAATGTGATAGCCTGGTCGCCAAACCACCACATTAAGACAATGGCTAAGCATGAGATACTGCGGTTTGCCAACACGTAAAACAAGGAAAAGTCTGCCGGGGCAGCCGGTGCGATAAAGAATCCCAGCCAAATGGCGATCAGTGAGACACTGGCGGTCAGAGTAAGCAGTTTACGCCGGTAACTTAGTCCAGCCAGCGCGACCAGCGGGGTGTAGAGTACACCATGGGCAAAACCCAGCTGGGTCAGACTATCAGCCAGTAAGATGGCACACAGCGCCAATAGCAGAAAGCCAGCGGCCAGATTATGATTTTGCATTAAGCGGATAAGTTTCGGCATTAGCATCCTTTGATGGCTCCCGTAGCCGCTGTGTTAAATAGTCATACGCACAAAAAACACGGTCAGACGGTTGGCGGGAGAAATTTTCCGTTTAGCTAAAGCGTGCGACATTGCACCTGCCACTTAAGTTATAGCAAAGCCGCTTTAAAGTACACGTTAACGAACCTGCCAATGGTCAATGGCGTGATAGTTTCGATACCGCTGAGCATTGGGTTTTCGATCACCCATAGCCCGGCATGGTCATGGCGTTGTGGTAATAGACGAGCAAATCTATGTGATTGGTGGTGCGGCAGAAGCTGGCTTAAAGGCAACATTGGGGCAGCTGGATCGGCTGCAGCTGGAGACTAAATCTGCAAATTAATAGCCAAGCCACTAACGGAGCCTGCCGGTTTGGCAATCGCATTAAACAAGGCACTGGCGTTAAGATTCTGCGCCCGAGTGCTATCCGCATTAACAATGTTGATGCTATTGCTGGTGCTGGCTGCTTTGGTGTCATCGGCCTTGTTGGCATTGCTGCGTGACTGTTGCGCAGGCTGCAGCGCTGTATTTAACCGCTCAGTCAGTTGTTGCTGATTGATACTAAGCTGGTCCGCTGCAGCCAGATTTTGTTGTAACACCTTGGCTCGATTGGCAGCTTCCGTGGCTTCTGTATCGAGTTCACGCGCCGTTTGCTGCGCCTGACGCGCTTCACGCCTTTTAGCCGCTGCTTGTTGTTCCAGCGCTTGCGCTTGTTGCTCAGCTTGCTGCGCCTGACGCTCCGTTTGCTGACGCAACAGCTGATTAACCGGATATTGAGTATTGCTTATAGCGGGTATCATCGCTGTTTATACTCCTGAAC
Source organism: Alishewanella sp. WH16-1 (assembly GCF_001441695.1). Lineage (NCBI taxonomy): Bacteria > Pseudomonadati > Pseudomonadota > Gammaproteobacteria > Alteromonadales > Alteromonadaceae > Alishewanella > Alishewanella sp. WH16-1. Next base: position 71,123 of record NZ_LCWL01000038.1, read on the forward strand.
AGGGGTGCAAAAACCACCTGTTGAATATAGTCTGCTGCAGTAAAAAAGCCAACTTTGCTGCTATAGCCCTGATCAATGCCAAGCCACGCCAGAACTGACCTGAGTTTCATATTAATCCGCCCAACGTGCTTTAATGTCGAGGATTTTGGGTAGCTCCTGCAGCAGCAGGGGCACCAGAGCCGGATCAAAGTGTTTACCGGCTTGTTGCTGAATAAACTCCAGCGCCTGTTCTAAGCTCCAGGCCGCTTTGTATGGCCGTGCGCTGGTTAGCGCATCAAACACATCGGTCAATGCGACTATGCGGGCCTCCAGCGGAATCGCGTCGCCGGCCAGACCATGCGGATAACCACTGCCATCCCATTTTTCATGATGATAGCGCGCGACTTTAGCGGCCATTTGCATCAGACTGGAGTCACATTGACCAAGGATCTCGGCGCCTATTTCGGCATGCTGGCGCATAATTGCCATCTCGTCATCGGTTAGCCGGCCGGGTTTCAGCAGAATATGGTCCGGTGTGCCAATCTTACCGATATCATGCATTGGCGCCGCATGCAGCAATTCTTCAGCCCACTCAGCCGGTAAGCCGGCAGCCAGTGCGATTAGCTGCGCATAGTGGCTCATCCGTTTGACATGCATGCCGGTTTCATTGTCTTTGTACTCGGCGGCACGACCAAGCGATTCAATAACCTGTAAGCGGGTACGTTTTAATTCGTCGGCCTGTACCAGCGATAAATGCGTTTTTACCCTGGCTCTGACAATGGCGGGGCTGACCGGTTTGGTGATGTAGTCAACGGCGCCGAGCGCAAAGCCTTTGGCTTCATCAACTTCTTCTTTCAGGGCGGTGACAAAGATCAGCGGAATAGCACTTAGCGCTGGATCGGCTTTGAGTCGCTGGCACAAATCGAAACCGGTTAACTGCGGCATCATCACATCCGACAAGATCAGATCCGGTCGTTGTTGTGCGACCAGTTGCAGTGCCTGCTCGCCACTGGTGGCGAACATTAATTGATAATCCTGTTGCAAAATCTACTTCAGTACCCGCAAATTGACCGGTTCGTCATCGACCAGAAGCAAACAAGGCTGAGCGCTGGGTATACTAATCATCTTGCTCTCGCAGTTGGGGTAACAAGGCCGCAATTTGTTTGCGCGCGTTGTTAAAGTCAAAGTCTTCAGTGTGCTGCACTATGGTGCTGACGGCAAGGTGCCAGCGGCCAGTGGCGAAGGGCGCCAGTTGCGCCAGTAGCGCATCCTGATAGCCAAAGTTCTGTAGCTGCTGATCGAGCACTTGCAGCAGGGTTGCCAATGATTGCGTTGGCACCTCAGCTGTGGCTGGTTCGATATCGCTTTGCAGCGCGCTAATAGCCTTGCAGGTTTGGCTGGCGACTTCACACAGTTGCCGCAGGCGGGGTTGGATTAATTGTGGTTGCTGTTGCTGCAATACATGCTCGAGGTTGGCACAGGCCGTACTCAGGGCCGGTAGCGCCAGATTGCCGCAGATCCCTTTGTAAGCATGACTTTGCTGTAACAGCCGGCTGAAGTTCTGTTCGCTCTCCGCTGTCAGTAAATCTTCGCACAGATGCTGCAACGGGCCGGCGGCGAAGCGCTGTAATTCGCGCCGATGGGCCGCTTCACTGCCCCACAGGGCACTACCATGGTCGCTATCCAACAGCTGGCTTGGCATACTGGCTGCAGCCGGCGTCGCGGCACGGGGGCTAAGAGGAAGCTGCAGCACACGGGCAATTTCGGCAAACAGCAGGCTGATATCAATAGGTTTAGTGGCAAAGCCATCCATACCGGCCGCGAATACGGCCTCACGATCTTCTGCAAACGCACTGGCGGTCAGCGCAATAATCGGTACTTTGGCCAGGCCCTGTTGTTGCTCGTTCGCCCGTCGCTGTTTACAGGCGGTCAGGCCATCCATTACCGGCATCTGAATATCCATTAGCACCAGATCCGGTGTTTGTTCTGTCAGTAACTGCAGTACCTCAGCACCATTGCGGGCGCGACGAACCTGATGCTGATCACGCTCCAGAATGGCGGTTAGTAAGTCAAGATTTTGCTCGATATCATCGGCAATAATCAGCTGTAACGGCGGCAGCTGTTGCGGGCTGCTGATCTGAGTACTCGCCTTGCCTGCGGTCAGTGGTAGGCTAACTGTAAAGCAGGAACCTTCGCCTGGCACACTGCTGGCTGTCAGAGCGCCGCCCATTAATTCGACCAGTTGTTTGCTGATGGTTGTACCCAGGCCTGTGCCGCCAAAGCGTCGGCTCATGCTGGCATCTGCCTGTGTGAAGGGGTCAAAAATACGCGACAGACGCTCCGGAGCAATACCGATACCGGTATCGCGGATCGCAATTTGTAAGCCGCTGGCTGAGGTACTGACCTCCAGTGTCACAGTGCCACGCTCGGTAAATTTAATGGCATTACCCAGTAAGTTTAACAGTACCTGACGCAACCTGTCGGCGGCACCGAAGTAATAGGGTTTGAGTTTAGGATCAAGGATTAACTTTAGCTCGAGTTGCTTGTTACGCGCTTCGACCCACAGCGTGGAAACCACGTTATCCAGTAGCTCTGTCAGGTTAAAGTCAGTCTGCTCCAGCTCCAGTTTGCCTTTTTCCAGTTTAGCGCTATCCAGAATATCGTTTAGCAACACCAGCAACGCCTTTGCCGATTGTTGCACCGTGGCCAAATAACGCGGTGCTTCCGGCGTGTTAGGATTTTCCCGCAGCAGCTCAGTAAAACCTATCACTGCATTGAGTGGAGTACGGATCTCATGGCTCATATTTGCCAGGAAGGTGGTTTTTACTTCTGCCGCCTGTTCAGCTTGTTGCTTCGCCAGACGTAACTGTTCTTCCATTTCCCGACGTTCAGTAATATCCATAATAAAGCCATCCAGTGCGATCAGGTTGCCCTGTTCATCGCGCAGTGTATCGCCGTGCTCCAGCATCCAGCGCACACTGCCATCCCGATGGCGGATCCGGTACTCAAGATGATAAGTTTGCTGATGATTAATCGCCGACACCAGAGGCTGATCTTCGGGCAGGATCAGCGCGGCCCAGTTTTGTCGCGGCGAGGGCAGCAAAAAATCTTTGGCCGGGTAGCCACAGAGGCTTTCGACCGCCGCGCTGATAAATAGCATGCTCCAATGCTGATCAGGTAAACAACGATAAGCGGCACCGGGGATATTTTGGATCAGTGAGCGGAATTGCTGTTCACTTCTATTTAGCGACTGCTTGGCATGATAAAACTTCATCACCGCCTGCAGCAATAACACCAGCAAGGTCACCAGAACACTAACACTGGTAACAATCAGCGCCATGTGCTGACTGTTGGCGACATCGTCGCTGGCGGTAAAGCCGGCGGGCGCGACAAAGCGCGCGGCCAGCATGCCAGTGTAGTGCATAGCACTGATCGCCAGGCCCATGACGATGCCGCTGAGTAAATTAAGTTGCCAGCTTGGCAGGCGGTTTTGCCAACTCTGCACCCCAAATCGGATCCACAGTGCCAGCGTAGCCATGATGATGGCGACCACGATAGATAACGCAAAGTAGCCAGGGTCATAGCGTAACTGCACCGCCATTTGCATCGCCGCCATGCCGGAATAGTGCATGGTGCCAATACCAGCACCGACCAGTACGCCGCCGCTAATCAGTTGCAGCGCTTTAATTTGCTCGCGTTGCAATAAATTCAACGCCACCCAGGATGCCAGCACACTGGGCAGTAAAGATAACAAGGTTATATTCGCGGCGTAGTCAACCGGCGTGCATAAACGAAACGCCAGCATCCCGATAAAATGCATTGACCAGATGCCGATACCCAGGCTGATACTGCCAGCCAACAGCCCCAGCTGTTGTTGCCAGCGTAATGGGTTTTGCCGGCTCAGCTCTACTGAAACCAGGGCAGCTGCCGAAGACAAGATGGCGATCAATAATGACAGCAGTACCAGTGCCAGATTGTAACTGCCGTCCAGCAAAATACTGTCGGCAGGAATGCGGAAAAGCTCAGTAATCACAGATACTGCCTCGTACTACCTATTACGACATCAGGCAGCATAGCTAACTTTCGACAGCCTTACCAGAGCAGCTTTTTCTCCACTTCTACCAATAACATAATCAGCACAGCGGCGGCCAGCGACCAGAGCCAGTGTTGCAGGCTAAGGGGTTGGGTGCCAAACCACAATTGCAGCAGTGGGCTATAGACAAAGGCTAACTGTAATAGGAGCAGGATGCCAATCGCCAACCAGGCAATCCAGTTGGTAAATAGTAGTGCGGGTTTCAGGCTAAAACTGTTTAAATGCCGGCTATTTAGCAAATAACCAGCCTGGGCGACCACCAGCGCCGTTACGGTAAGGGTGCGGGCGGTGGCCAGATCCAGGCCCTGTGCTAATGCCAGCTGAAATAGTGCCATGGCACTGCCACCTATCAATAAAGATACCAGCGTAATTCGGCGCAGAAAGGCGCTGTTGAGCAGAGCCTGACTGCTTTTTCTTGGCGGGCGCTGCATCACACCGGGTTCGGCCGGCTCAAACGCCAGTGCTAACGCCAACGTAATCGCGACCACCATATTCACCCATAAAATTTGTACGGGTGTCAGCGGCAGCGTCATGCCAAATAATACTGCATAAAGCATCACTAAACCCTGAGCGCCGTTGGTTGGCAGAATAAACAAAATGGCTTTACGCAGGTTATCGTAAATGGTGCGCCCTTCGGCCACCGCTGCTGCGATAGTGCTAAAGTTATCGTCAGCCAGCACAATATCCGCGGCTTCTTTACTGGCCTCCGAGCCCTTAATGCCCATCGCCACGCCAACATCAGCCTGTTTTAATGCCGGCGCATCATTGACACCATCGCCGGTCATCGCCACCACTTCGCCCTGTTGCTGCAGCGCCTGTACCAGCCGCAATTTATGCTCCGGGCTGGTACGGGCAAAAATATCGCCGGCCAACGCCATCTGCTGTAATTGTTCGCTACTGGCTTGCTCCAGCTGTTGCCCGGTATAGACCTTAAGCGTGGCATCGGCCGCTAAACCCATCTCCTGGCCAATGGCTTCTGCCGTACCGGCATGATCGCCGGTGATCATCTTTACCCGGATCCCGGCGGCCCGACAGGCGACAATGGCGCTAATGGCTTCCGGGCGCGGCGGATCGATAATACCAATCAGGCCATAAAAACAAAGCCCGGTTAGGTCGCTAAGCCCCAGTTCGGTTTGTTCGGTATCACGGCCCGCAGCGGCCAGCACCCTTAGCCCTTGCGAACTTAACAGGTTAAGTTGCTGCTGCCAGAATGCCTCATTTAATGGCTCGGCTTGCCCCTGGGCATTCAGCTGTACTGAACAGCGCGGTAATAAGCGATCTGGTGCACCTTTTACCAGCAATTGCCGGCTGCCGCTGCGGTGTTGCTCCAGACTGGCCATAAATTTATTTTCCGACTCAAACGGGATCACCGCTAAGCGCTGATGTTGTTCCCGCTCAAAGCCGGCTTTTTCTGCCAGACAGAGCAGGGCGCCCTCGGTAGGCTCGCCATGTACCAGCCACTGACCGTTTTTTTCCACCAGCTGACTATCGTTGGCTACGGCGACCACTTCAATTAACGCCGCCAGCGCCGGGTGTGCTGCCAGGTTTATCGGTTTTTCTGCCAAGCGCAGCTCACCCTGCGGCTGGTACCCCACGCCGCTAACCTGATATTGGCCTTGCACTGTAACTACTTCGGTAGCCGTCATTTCATTGCGGGTCAGGGTGCCGGTTTTATCCGAACAAATCACCGTTACCGCGCCCAGGGTTTCTACTGCATTTAAGCGCCGGGTAATGGCGTTACGATCGGCCATTTGTTTTACCCCCAGCGCCAGGGTAATGGTGAGGATTGCCGGCAGTCCCTCAGGAATCGCCGCTACTGCAAAACCAATCGCCGCCAGAAACACCTCGGCATGGCTATAGTCGTGTAGCAACATGCCGACAGCCAGCATTAACAGCGCCAGTAATGCAATCACCAGCGCCAGATAGCGGCCAAACTGGTTCATTTGCCGGGTTAGCGGCGTGGTAATACCCTGTACGTCGGATAACAGCTGGTTGATTTGACCAATTTCCGTTGCCGCGCCGATGGCGGTCACCACGGCGATACCGCGCCCTGACGTGACCAGGGTGCCGGAAAACGCCAGACAGCTGCGATCGCCAAGTGCCGCATCCGGCGCAACAGGTTCGGTTTGTTTGGCTACCGGCTGCGACTCACCGGTGAGCGCCGACTCTTCAATCCGCAGCTCAGTGGTATCTAATAAGCGTAAGTCGGCCGGAACCCGATCCCCAGAGCGGATTTTTACCACATCGCCCGGCACCAGCTGCTCGGCCGGCACTTGCTGCCACTGGCCATCGCGACAGACATTGGCATGCACCGACAACATCTGGCGGATCCCGGCCAAAGCCTGTTCGGCCTTACCTTCCTGAATAAAGCCGATAATGGCATTAATAATCACCACCGCCAGAATCACTGCGGTGTCCAGCCAGTGGCCGAGCAGGCCCGTAACCGCAGCCGAAAATAACAGTACGTAGATCAGGGTGTCATGAAAGTGTTTAAAAAAGCGATACCACAGTGAGGGGCCAGCCGCCTGTGGCAGCAGGTTAGAGCCGTATTGCGCTGCCCGGTGCTGTGCTTGCGCCGCGGTTAAACCCTGCTCAGCGCTATTAAGCGTCGCCAGCACCTGATTAGCGCTCAGGCTGTGAGCGTTAACAGGTGCTGCCGTTTTTGGCTTACCGGTGGCCATAACGTTGTTCCTTTTTTCACCAACTACACCCAGTATGCCAGAAAAAGGCAGTCATCGACCTGCGCTGCATCAAACAGTTATCCACAGCACTCC